>JBOHOA010000064.1:0-10344 GCA_050730975.1 Minisyncoccia bacterium | reverse complement strand
GTCCTTGGCATTGAAACGCTCGACCGCGTCGAGTGCGACCGTGCTTACCGTCTCGAGCAGATGATGCTCGAGTTGCGGGCGCTCGCTGGTCGTGGTCGAAACGAGATTCCGTTCACCACGCAGAAATGCCTGCGCTCCTTCCATGCCGCCGAGCTTATTGAATACCGCCTCGATAGTACCAAGGTCGAGATTCGGGTACTTCATGGGTATCTCCATCCGGCTGATAGCCGGGACTATGCCTCACCTGCTAGATGAGACCGTTTCAAGGAACTGTCCTGAACCGAGCTAAGCTCTCATTCATCAGCCGGTATTAATTATACATACCGATAGAGTCTTGTCAAGGTCTGCAGTTGGGCTATTTCTTGCCTCCTTTAGAGATATTGGAGCCGGGTAAAAACCCATAATCTACGCCTGTCCTAAGCGGTGGCGGGAGCTGGATTACAAATGAAAACGGGAGGAGTTTAGCGCTTGGCACGGCAGCATATTGTCGGGTTGTGACCTGACCATGCCTATGCTTAAAGACATTCCCGCATACTAATAGAAAAATTTACAGCTTGCCAGTCGGGCACCGCTTAGAGCGAATCGCTTCGGATGGCAATAGTTGGTACCTATCCCTTGACAACAGGTATCCCTAGGAATACACTTGGGGCATTACTCAATAAGCCAAGGAGATATGCCCAAGTTTACTATTAATGACCTCAAGAAGCTTTACCCGAACGACGACGCCTGTTTAGACTATTTGTTTCATAAGCGCTTTCCCGACGCCAAGGGCTACTACCGCGTAAAGGGGCGAAAGTGCTACTCGCACCAGACGACGCGCCACCAGATACACCCGTTGGCCGGAACCATCTTTGAAAAATCGAGTACTCCGCTTACCTTGTGGTTCCATGCCATATTCCTTTTCTCCACCTCCAAAAACGGTGTCTCCGCTAAAGAGCTTCAGCGGCAGCTTGGTGTAACCTACAAGTGCGCATGGCGCATGGCCTTTGAAATCCGTACCCTCATGGGGCAAGACGGCGGCACGCTCTCCGGCACGGTTGAGATTGACGAGACGTACTACGGCAAAGGCGGCCGCAACGCGACGAAGTTCAAGAACAAGAGTGCCATTCTGGGCATGGTGGAGCGCAAGGGGCAGATTCGGGCTAAGCAGCTTCCGAACCGCCGCGTTGAGACGATACTGCCGGTGATTAAGAACACAGTGGAGCGCGGCTCGCATGTCGTTACGGACGAGTATAGAGGCTATGACCGCCTCTCTGGTTCGGCATTTGGCTACCCTCATTCGAGCGTAAAGCATGGCGCGGGGCACTACTCGTGGAAGGGGCAGGATACGAACGCCATCGAGGGCTTTTGGGGGCAATTCAAGCGCTCTGTTCGCGGGACGTATCATTTCGTTTCCGCGCAGCACCTTCAGCACTACGTTGACGAGTTCGCTTTCCGGTATAACCAGCGGGCTTCTTCTTCGCCCGTTTTCGAGACGCTGATGGCGAGGATATAGCCTTGTGGAGCAAATCGTGAAATTTTTTGTGGTTGTTGTCTTCCATAAATACTAGCGGCTGATGATTTCAAAGGTTCCGGTAAACCAGCCAAGCGCGATGACAAAGCCGAAAACTGCAAAGAGATAGACAATAATCTTGCACCAATCATTGCACGGTTCGGTGCCGTCTTCTTTCCGTTTCATAGTCCACATAGTATACCCCACGCGGTGCAGATATGAGGAACCAAGAGGCCAAGCGCTACCATTGTCACGCTAAAAAGAAACAACCCGATGAAAAATAACTCTTGGTAGTGTGGCCGTCGTCGATAATTCATTCGGGCTTCGTCGGCGTTGAATGTATTTCCCATTTGCTTAATTAAACCGTCAATCTCTCCATCGAACTCGGCGTTTGGCGCATCCTTATCCGGCAATGCATCATATTTTGCAAGTAGATTTGCAATAGGCAGGTAGTAGCTCCGCATTGCATACCTAACATTTTCCTTGTCGCCAGTATGCTCATGGAAAACGAAAATATATAGCAATGCGGAATTTAGGATCGCAGCGATCACACCAAGGAGAATAAAGGGCTGATATACCGCAACGCTGGTGTTGAGTAGGACAAGAAGGCCACCCGCAAATGTGCCGGAAACGAGAGCAAAACTACGCATACTCTCTTTCATTTCGGCGGCTAATTTGAGACACAAGTCGGCAAGGTCGGTAGTGCCTTGCGAATGGACACTTCGAAGTGTCTCTAGCTTTTCCATTCTCGGCAGCTTGGCTAAATCGACAAATGCCTTCATCAACCAAATTATAACCCAAAAGGGTATTACCTGTTCACAGGGGATAAGTACCCAATAGTTGACATTTCACAATGTTGGGTTTAAACCTAGCTTAGACTTAGTGTGGAGGACAAGATGGGCGAAGTAGTGCCCTATCGAAAACGACGGCCGGTTCCGGAACGCAAAATAACAATATCAGTGCTACGCTGGCCGTTAACGGTCGGGCTACATCTCGATCCAATAAATGTGGATTTTATGTATCCAGGTTATTCGGTGCATGATACGCCAGAAACCGCTTCGAGATTTAGACGTAACCTGCTTGCCGCGCTATGGAATTCGCCCGACGACTTCAATATTGATCGATTAGCATCGCAACTTGAGGAATCAAGGGTCGGATTCTATTCCGTATCTGTCGGCCATGACGTATATTATCGAATCCGTAATACGGAAGGTATGTGGTGTACCTACGCGTTGTCGCGCCGCAACTCCGAGTGTGCTGATGTAAAGCCAACACATCTTTTGCCGATCAACGCAGTTTACAAACAGATCTAAACCCAACCGCCGCGATTCCGAGATGGAACCGCGGCGGATTTTTTGTATTTTTCTGTGTTCGAAGCTAGGAAGCTCCAAGCTCTAATCTCAAAGCTGTTCTAGTAATCCATATCGTCCATGCCCATGCCGCCCGGAGCGCCGGCGGCTGGTTTGTCGTTGGGTTCGTCAGCAATCGCCACCTCCGTGGTGAGCAAGATAGCTGCGGCGCTTGCAGCGCGCTCGAGACCGGTGCGCGTAACCTTGACCGGATCGACGATGCCGCTCGCGATCAAATCGGGAACGATCTCGTTTTTAAGCGCGTCGTATCCCGTGTTGCCCTTGCCGGTCTTCACGTTCTCGACGACGACACCCGGGTCGGCTCCCGCATTACCGGCGATTTGGCGGAGCGGCACCTCAAGCGCCTTGAGCACCACCTCGTAGCCGACGCGCCGCTCGTGCGACATGTCGCCTTTTGCCTTGGCGAGGTTTTCCTGCACCTTGGCCGCAGCCTTCACAAGCGCAGTGCCGCCTCCCGGCACGATGCCTTCTTCAATCGCCGCCTTGGTCGCGTTGACCGCGTCCTCAATTTTTAATTTCAAATATTTCATTTCGGTCTCGGTGGCAGCACCGACGCGGATAACCGCGACGCCGCCCACAAGCTTCGCGATGCGTTCCTCCAATTTTTCCTTGTCGAATTTCGAAGTCGTCCCTTCGAGCTGCTTGCGCAATGAAGCCGCGCGCTCCTCAATTTGCTTCTTGCCGCCTTTGCCGCCGACCAGCGTCGTTGCCTCTTTGGTCGCGATGACGCGCGCCGCACGCCCGAGCATGTCGAGCGTCGCGTTCTCGAACTTGATGCCGATTTCTTCGGAAATAACCTGGCCGCCGACAACCGCCGCGATGTCTTGGAGTTGCTCCTTTTTGCGGTCGCCGTAGCCGGGAGCTTTTACCGCCAAAATATTGAACGTGCCACGCAGTTTATTGAGCACGAAGGTCGTGAGCGCCTCGCCTTCGACATCGTCAGCGATGATGACAATTTCTTTTTTGCCCGACTGCGCCACTTTCTCAAGCACCGGCAGCACCTCCTGAATGCTCGAGATTTTTTTGTCGGTGATAAGGACGAGCGGATCGCGCATCTCGGCTTCCATGCGCTCGGGGTTCGTCACCATATATGCGGAGACGTAGCCCCGGTCGAATTGCAATCCTTCGACCACTTCTTTCTCGATACCGAGCGACTGGCCTTCCTCGACCGTCACAACGCCGTCCTTGCCTACTATCTTTATGGTGTCGGCGATAATGCCGCCGATTTCTTCCGATTCGGCGGAAATGCTGGCCACCTGGCGAATTTCTTCGTCGCCCTGAATTTTTTTGGCGAGCGCGCGAAGCGCATCCACGGCTTCAGCCGACGCTTGCTCGATGCCCTGACGCACCCCCATGGCGGAGAGGCCCATTTCGGTATGCTTCATGCCTTCCTCGACGAGCGCCTGCAGCAGCACGACGCTCGTCGTGGTGCCGTCGCCGGCGATATCGTTGGTCTTGCTTGCGACTTCTTTTACGATTTCCGCGCCCATGTTTTCGAATTTGTCGCGGAAAGAAATTTCCTTGGCAATGGAGACGCCGTCGTTCGTAATCGTCGGGCCGCCGTAGCCCTTATCGAGCGCGACGTTTCTGCCCTTGGGTCCGAGCGTCACCTTGACCGCGCCCGCAGCCTTGTCGATGCCGGATTTGAGCGCGCGGCGAGCGCGTTCGTTGAAGAGAATTTGTTTTGCCATAGTTGAAAAAGTTTGTAGATAGTAGTTAGTAGTAAGTAGTCGAAAATGCAACCGATTTGGTGTTTCTACTAACTACTTACTACGTTCTACTTACTTAATAATTGCAAGAATATTCGACTCGGAAACAATGTAATACTCGACGCCGTCGACCTTTATTTCGTCGAAGCCATATTTAGAAAACATCACGCGATCGCCGACCGAAACATTGGGAGCAAAGGTGTGGCCGTTCTCGTCGCGCTTTCCGGGACCCACGGCAACCACCGTGCCCTGTTCGGGTTTCTCTTTATCGACGGTGTCCGGAATAATAATGCCGAAGGCGGTCGTGGTGCCGCTTTCGTCGGGAGATGCGGGCTTAATAAGCACGCGATCGCCGAGCGGCACGATGCCGGGGGCGTTAGACGCGTGACGTGTGGCGCCTGACGCCTGCTTTTTTACCGGCTTCTTTGTTTTCTTTTTATTCATAACACTATTTCATTACCAGTAATGAATGACTAAAAGTCGAGGAGCGTACGCTGCCCCGATATAATGACAACGACAAAAGTATATATAAAAAAGCGCCGCACGCAAGCGCCGGGCACAGGGGTAAGACTTTAATCTGCAACTAATGTGTAATTGGGATTTATTTGCGAATTGAGAATTATAGCTTGCAAATTCAATTATTATAGAATCGCAAGGATGTTCGTCCTCTGCCACAGAGTACTCGGCTTACGTTCTAAATCGCTTCCCCGCAGGCGGGTATATTTTTACGAGCGGATCCGTGCTCGTGTCGTACGGGCGCGCGGGTGCCATATAGCGGCCGTAAAAAATGACCCGATGCGCGAAATTTTCCCATTCTTTTTTTGGAAGAAGCCGCACCAAATCTTGCTCGATTTTGACCGGGTCTTTCGAGTCGGAAAGGTCGTATCGCTGCACGAAACGGATGACGTGCGTGTCGACGGTGATGCCGACGATGATGCCGTACCCGGCCGAGAGCACCACGGTCGCCGTTTTGCGCGCGACGCCGGGAATCTTCAAAAGCTCCTGGATGTCGCGCGGCACCGCGCCGGCGCACTCTTCTTTAATCATGTTCGCTGCGGCTAAAATATTTTTTGCCTTGTGGTGATAAAAGCCCGAGGATTTTATCATGCGCTCGAACTGCGCGCGGCCTTTTCGCGTTTTGCTGAGGCGTACATAATCGTCGAACTTTGGATATTTTTTAAAAAGCTCGGCGCTGATTTTGTTCACCATTTTGTCCGTGCACTGCGCGCTCAGTTCTACGGCGACGAGGAGCTGCCACGGATCGGCAAATCTTAATTCTATCTGCGCGCTCGGAAATAATTTTTTGAGCGCGCGGTCGAGCTTTCGGATGCGCGCTTTGCGTTCCTGTAATTTTTGCGGCGTCATAGGCGCGGAAACACTGCGGCAAGGCGAGGCCTTGCCGCAATACATTTTTATAATTTTGGCAATACTACGGCCAGGTGCTCGAAAATCATTTTGAGGGATGGCGAACGATCAGAAAGATATGGCCGTATGGCGGCAATTTCCTCAAGCGCGCGATACTTTACAGAGGTCGGTCCCCTGTAAACACATTTTTCTATATCATTCAATAGATTGCGCAGGCGCTCGCGCGCGTCGTCTGCTTTGAGGAGTTTTGCGAGCATCTCGCTGCGTTCCTTCGTCGACGCGGCAAGAAATTTTTCTGCCTCGCTGCTCGCCGCCCGCTCTTCGCCCATGAATTTTGGAAACACCATCATGCGCGAGCGCAGCGTCGGCAAGAGGACGCCGTGCGGAATGAGTGTAACGAATACGACGCCTTCGCGCGGCTCTTCAAATAATTTCAGAAGTGCCTGCTGCGCTTCGGTCGTTATCTGCGGGATGCCGAGCACGAAGAGCGCGGTGTCGCTCGAGCGCAGGCTCACCAGGGTTTTTAGCTCCCGCGATTCCTCGATGCCGAACTTTTCATAGCGCCGCTCATACGCGCTCGCCGTGCCTGCAAGCGCGCGTGCCGCAGCCGCGAGCGCCGGAAAATCGGCGGGAGATCCTTCGTAAAAATAGGCGTGATGGGGCATAGCAGCGAACTGCGAGCAGCTAGCTTCCTAGCATAACGCAATTCCAAGCTCGCCGCTCGTCGCTCGCAGCTAGCTGCTATCTTTTGGCCACAATCGCCCGTTTGTACGTGTCGAGATGCTCGAGCGCCACACCCGTGCCGCGCGCGACACACAGGAGCGCGTTGTCGGCAAGCTCAGCTTTCACCCCGGTGCGGCGCAGCACGAGTTCCGGAAAATTGCGCAGCTGGCTCGTGCCGCCGGTCATGATGATGCCGCGGTCGATAATGTCGCTCGCGAGCTCCGGCGGCGTTTCCTGGAGCACGTCGCGGATGGCTTTAATAATTTCGCGCAATTCTCTCCCCATGCCTTTGAGAATGTCGTTCGTCTTTATTTCCACTTGGCGCGGCAGGCCCGAGATAAAATCCCGGCCTTTGACGAGCACCGAGAGTTCGTCTTCGAGCGGCACCGCCGAGCCTATCTCAATTTTTACTTTCTCGGCGGTCTTGTCGCCGATTGAGAGATTGAATGTTTTTTTGACGTAATCGGCGATAGCGCGGTCGAGCCGGTCGCCCGCGCATTTGACTGAGGTCGATGCCACGATGCCGCCGAGGCTAATCACGGCCGCGTCGGTGGTACCGCCGCCGATGTCGACGACCATGTGCCCGTGCGACTCGTGAATGGGAATGCCCGCGCCGATGGCCGCCAGAATCGGCTCTTTGACGACGTACGCGTTCTTGGCGCCGGCGCGAATTGCGGCCTCGACGACCGCGCGGCGCTCGGTCGAGGTCACGCCAGCGGGAACCGATATCATGACTTCGGGTTTTAGGAGCGCGAAGCGGCTCTGCGCTTTGGATATAAAATAATGCAGCATCGCCTGCGTAACGCGGTAATCGGCGATGACGCCGTCTCTCATCGGGCGGTACGCCACGATTTCGTCCGGCGTCTTACCGATCATTCCCTTGGCCTCGTCGCCAACGGCCAGAATACGTTTGTCGATTTCGGAAACGGCGACGACCGACGGCTCGTTGAGCACGATGCCTTTTCCGGGCGCAAAGACGAGCGTGTTGGCCGTGCCCAAATCAATGCCGAGCTTTGGGGTAAAAAATGCCATGCATGAGAAGAGTACCGCTTTTACCCTTCAGGCGCCAGTTTTTTGAGAGGCGGTCTTGAAAAGCGCACCCGTCTCGCCAGCCGATTCGGGGTTGAAAAAATAATGATGTGAGAGCGTTTTTATACTGTCTCACGCTTAATGTTGAGGCCGATGTTTTTGAGCCGCTCTTCGATGCGCTCGTAACCGCGGTCGATGAGATAGGCGTTGCGCACGGTCGAGCGTCCTTCTGCGACGCTTGCCGCGATGAGGTACGCGAGCCCGCCGCGGATGTCCGGGCTCTCGAGATCCTTGCGCTCAAGCGGCTTCGGGCCCCGCAGGAGAATGCGATGCGGATTCATAACGGTGATATCAGCGCCCATGCGCACGAGGTCGTCGACATACCGGAACCGGCCGTCGAACACGGTTTCAAGAAGCGTTGCTTCGCCTTCGGCCTGCGTGAGAAATACGGCCATCGGCGCCTGCAGATCCGTCGGAAACCCGGGATATTCGTGCGTGCGCACCGAGACGCTCGCGTAGGATTTTTTACCGCGCACGGTAACGCTGGTATCGCCGACTTCGAGCGGCACGCCGGCGCGCGAAAGAAGCGCAAGAAGAGCACCGAGTCGCGTGGGCTCGCAATTTTCGACGCGCACCTCTTTGCCGGCAAGCGCGCCAAGGATAATGAAACTGCCGGCTTCGATGCGATCCGGCGGCGTCCCGAACGTTTTGCGGCCCGCCCTAAGCGGTACGCCGGCGCGTCCGACAATGCGCATGGTCGGGGTGCCCATGCCGCTGATATCTGCGCCGCATACATTGAGAAATTCAGCGAGCGCGACGATTTCCGGCTCCATGGCGCAGTTTTGGAGCACAGTCTCGCCGTAGGCGAGCACGGCCGCGAGCATGAGCGTTTCGGTGGCGCCGACCGAAACGAGCGGAAAAAAGATGCGCGCGCCTTTGAGGCCGTGGGGCGCGCGGATAGAAAAAACGTCGTCGCCGTTCGGCTCTTCTACCTCGCAGCCCATCGCCTTGAATCCTTCAAGAAAAAGATCGATAGGCCGCTCGCCGAGTACGCATCCGCCCGGGAATGGAAATCGCGCTTCGTGGACGCGCGAGAGAAGCGGCCCCACCAGCACTATTGAAGCGCGCAGCTTGCCCCCCACCTTCGGATCAAGTTCCGGTTTCCATGCCCCAGGAGGCCGGACACGCATGGTTCCGGCCGCTTTATCGCGCGTTATAGTGGCGCCTCCATACTGCAAAAGTTCACCTGCGCGAGATACGTCTTCGATATTCGGCACGTTTTGAAGTGAGACTTCGTCATCGAACAAAATGCTCGCCGCAAGCGCCTTGAGTACGGCGTTTTTGGCTCCGCGCACCGGAATAGATCCTTCAAGCGAACGGAAGCCTTTCAAACCCTCGACCGCGAACTGTTCTTTTGGCATTCGCCTATTGTACGGTAAACCGCGGCTGTTTGAAAATTCATGAATAAAAATCGATAATTGCTTTATGTGGGTGCTATCCGTCTATCTTATTGGCCCGGCCGCAGAGCATAAAGAATTTTCCTACTTCAGCGCGCGCGAGCGTGAGCTCGGCGAGGTGGTGAAGCTTCCGGCGCGCGGCTCCGAATCTCTCGGGCTCATTGTGAGACAAGAAGAGGCTGCCCTTGCGCGCCAAGAGGTGCGCCGCGCCGGCTTCGCACTCAAAAAAATTGACCGGCCAGGCAAAAAACTTTTTGCCGAGGAATCGCTCCGCGCTTTTTTTGAAATTGCGCGTAGCGAGGCCGTGTCAGTCGGCGCGGTTATGAGCGCGCTCGCACCCGCACTGGTACTTCAAAATCCGGAGTCGATGCCGCAGGTTAAGGGTGTTGCCTCGCGGGCGCACAACCGAAGCCGCGCGGTGCGCTATTGCATTAAACCGCGAGGAGAGCGCCTTGAGGCGTATGGCCGCCAGTGTGCGGATATGCTCGTGGCCGGCAAATCCGCGATTATTATGGCCCCGAGCGTTGTCGAAGCCGAACGCATAGCTAAGATTATTCCGCGCGCGGTACTTCTGCACGGATCGATGGGCAAGAAAGCCCTCAGCGAGACGTGGCGCGACATTGCGGGAAGCAAGAAACCGCGCGTCATTGTCGGCACCACGCTCGCACTTTCGGCGCCGCGCAATGACATTGGCGCGGTGATACTTGAACGCGCGCTCGCGCGCGGCTTTGCGCGCACCGCGCGGCCGTTTGTGGATGCCCGCGTGTGTGCCGAAAAACTGGCCGAAGCCTGGGGCGCGGAATTTACGCTCGGCTCATCGGTGCTGCCGGTCGTGGACGCAGACAAAAAAATGTCCGGAACCTTTCTGCAATCCGGAACACTACGCGCGGTACGCGTGGTCGATATGCGGCCAAAAGAAAAAATAGATGCCAAGGCATTGGCGTTACGGCCGAAGTTCGAAATTTTTTCAGACGAAGTGCTGACGCGCGCCACAGCAGCGCTTTCTGCCGGCGAATCCATCGTCCTTTTGTGCGCGCGTCGCGGCCTGGCACCCCACACCATGTGCGACGATTGCGGCACGTCGGTTTCCTGCCCGCGATGCGCTTCGGGTCTTGTGTTGCATGAGGAGAAGCGGCCGCTTTCACTCGTCGAGGCAGGCGTCCGGCGCTGGTTTGAGTGTCCGTACTGCGGCTTCGTCG
>JBOHOA010000063.1:0-5924 GCA_050730975.1 Minisyncoccia bacterium | reverse complement strand
TGCCGCCGTTCTCTTTGGTCTCAATCATGACGCGCGTGCCGAGCCGGTCGGAAAGTTCTTTTTCCATCGCGATTAATTCCGGCGAGTACAAATATTCTTTCTTGCGCACGCGGTCGTAGGCGATGCGCCGCGCGATGTTTTCTGCGTCGCGCACCGTGACTTTTTTTAGAATAATTTCGCGGAAGAGCGTTCGCTGCTCCTCGGGCCGGTCGGTGAGCATAAGGAGCGGCCGCGTATGCCCTTCCACAATGCGGCCCTCCGAGAGTGCGGTCTGCATTTCCTCCGGCAGCATGAGGATGCGGATGGAATTGGCGACGTACTCGCGGCTCTTGCCGATGCGCGAGGCGATTTCCATATGCTTAAAATTGAATTCTTTGACGAGACGGTCGAACGCCTTGGCTCTATCGACCGCATTGAGATCTTCGCGCTGCAAGTTTTCGATGATGGCGAGTTCGAGCTTGACGCGATCGCCTTCTTCGGCCACGCGAATCGTTACCGGCACCTGCGCGAGACCGGCCAGCTTGCTCGCGCGCAGGCGGCGCTCGCCCGCGATGAGTTCGTACTCGACGGAAAGCCCGCCGTCCTCCTTCTGCACCTCGTGGCGTGTTACGGTGAGCGGCTGCAGCACGCCGTACTGCCGGATGGAACTTGCGAGATCGCGCAGCTTGGCCTCGTCGAATTCTTTGCGCGGCTGAAACGGATTGGGACGAATCTTGTCGACGTCGACCCAAAAAATAGCATTATTGTAAAAGCCGGGCTGCATAGTCACCTAACTATACAACTTACTACCCACAAGCTACAACTTCGCTCAGCTGTTAAGCAGAATCGCTCCTCCAAGTGCAAGTACGATGCCGACTACTTGCCGCATCGTCAGCGTTTCGCGAAATAGCATAACCCCCGAGAGCACCATCAGTATCGAATAAAATACGATAAAAAGGTTGGCATACACGGCAAGCTCGCCGTGACTGATGAATACATATGCAGCAATGACAATCTGGATAAAATAGAGCGTACAAATAATGAGCATCCATGGATTGAGAATCGCCTGCGAGAGCGTTACGCCCGTGCTTATTTTCTTGATAAGTGTGTCTGCAACCGTAATGAGTAATGCAGTCGCAAAAAGCGCCAAAATGCCCGCTGCATTAATCATTGCGGCACTATAGCACGCTTTATATTCCGCATTTTTTGTTGTAAGTTGTTTCTTGTACGTTGTGGGTTTTTTGCCGGAGTGGCGGAATTGGTAGACGCGCACGACTCAAAATCGTGTTCCGCAAGGGGTGAGGGTTCGATTCCCTCCTCCGGCATCGGAGAGCATCGCGCCCGCGCGCGATGTGGGAGAAAATCGAAAGCCGGAGCGCTGGTTTTGCTGGCAGGCAAAACCGCGAGGCGGGCCTGCGACCGAGACGAGAATGGCGAGGCGAGAGTTGTAGACGATTCCCTCCTCCGACATCCATGTATAAACCACTACCAATTAACGACTTCCTGAATGCTTACTTTTCTTTACACCCTTTACCGTTTCGGCCGCGGCATCCGCGCCGGACTGCACGATCCCGATTTTCAGGCGCTGCTGTGGCTCGCCATGTCGATACTCGCGATAGGCACCGTAACGTATCACGCGACCGAAAAATGGGGCTGGATAGATTCGCTCTATTTTTCCGTCACGACGCTCACGACCATCGGCGGCTACGGCACGCTTTATCCGCACACCGAAGGCGGCAAGCTTTTTACGATTCTCTACATTCTCGTCGGCATCGGGATTCTGCTCGGATTTATCAACGCGCTCGCCGAGCACGCGCTGCGCGACACGCGCGAGCATCCGGGCATCATCGGCCGCAGCATCATCCGCAGGCGCAAAAAAGTGTCGACGAAAGTCGTTCCCGAAACTGAAGTCGATCCGGCACAGCAAAAAACGGAAACATCGGTTGAGAAAACTGAGGAAATCAAGTAGAGTCCGGTGAGTCTGATCTGTAACATACGACACGCGGAGGTGTTTGATGACACAACTCATAATTGGCTGGGACAAGCCAGAGTGGAGTCGGGAAGACGCGGCCCTCATTCACGCGCTCAAGCCTCACTGCGCGATGCTGAAGTTCGGCGCGGAGCAGCGCGATCGGAGGGATAGTCGCTTCGGCATTTCGTTCTCACTCTTGCATGCGTTCATGCGAGATTGCGAGCATGCCGAGATGCCGGTGATGCTCGATTTCAAAGAATCACAAACAGCGGATACGATGAGCCGCGTTTTTGCTAACCTTCCATGGGGTGCGATACGGATAGTAACCATAGACGGCAACGTGAGCGGCAGATGTCTCTCGGAAGCCGCATCCTGTTGCCGCGAACATGACGCGCAGCTTGCGGCCGTTACCATAAAGACCGATATGGATGATGCGGAATGCCAGGCGATATACGGCTGCGACGCCAAGACCGCGGCGCTACGACTCGCCAGGCGCGCAAAATTGTTCGGTGCCCACGGCGTTGTCATTCCGGGCCCTTTCGTGCGCGATGCGCGCAGGGAAGGAATTCTTGATGACGACAATTTCTTTTCAATTGTCGCGGGTATTCGGATGCCTGGCGAACATCCGGGTAATCATGTGTGGCCGGTCACGCCCGAAGATGTGGCTGAGACCCAAGCGACCCACGCCGTCGTCCAAAGCTCGATTTGGAATAGCGAGGATCCGGTAGCTATAGCAGAGACAATTTTCCAAACCCTTCAACCGCGCGCCGCGTAATCAACACGCCGTTGCCCGCATCCCCGGGCACGGCGTTTCTTTTTTGCCGAAAGGCGTGTTACAAATTGCGGCAGACCGCAGGAGAAAACCGATGCAGCAAGACGAGTTCTTTGCCACGCTCTTCGAGATAGGAGCGATACAAATCGATACGCGTCCCGGACACGGATTCGAGATGCGCATTCACGATACCGATAAGAGCGCACCGCTCTCACCGATCTATTTCAATCTGCGCACGTCGGATAATCCGAAGCCCGGGCCGCTCACGCCCGAGCTCGTTGCCGAGATCGGCGACGTGCTTTGGGAAACGGCGCAAGAGGCGAACATCGAGTTCGACGGTGTATGCGGCATTCCGAACGCCGGCGTGCCGCTCGCACACGCATTCTATGACGCGGCGCTCGCCGATGGCATTGAGTTGCCCGTGATGACGTTGGAAAAGGAAATTCGAAACGGCCTTCCCAGCTTCAACCTCATGGACACCGGCGGCCTTGAGGCAGTCAATATGCAAGAAAGCCGGCAAAATAACATACGCATTATCGATGACGTCCTAACCTACGGAGGCACGAAAGACGCGGCAATACATGCCGTTGCTGCCGCAGGATATAACGTCACTGTTCTCGTTTTCTGCGATCGGCAGCAAGGCGGCGCAGCGCACCTGCTCAGGCAAGGTATTACGCCGATACACGCATTCACGGCGGTCGAAATAATCTCCGTACTGCGCGATATCGGCAAAGTGTCGTCTGACGATGCGGCCGCGGTGCTCGAGTACCTCGAACAAACGCGCGCATGACACGCGGCGGCGCCCTGGGCGCCGCCGCTTTCTTTTTTTACGGTTTGCGGCTATTTTTCTCACATGCATAAGGTGATAGCCATCGTCGGCCCGACGTCGTCCGGCAAGAGTGCGCTCGGCGTTGCGCTTGCAAAAGCAATTGGGTGCCTGCCCGAGGGAAGGCGCGGCGAGATCATTTCCGCGGATTCGCGACAGGTTTACCGCGGGTTAGACATCGGCACCGGCAAAGTTTCCAAGCGCGAAATGCAGGGCGTGCCGCACCATATGCTCTCCATTGTTTCTCCAAAAAAACGGTTTTCCGCCGGCGAGTTTGCCAAACGTGCCGAGAAAAAAATTTTTATGATATATCATAAAAACAACATTCCGATCGTGGTCGGCGGAACGGGATTTTATGTCGACGCGCTTTTGGGACCGCAACTCCCCGACGTGTCGCCGAATCCGGCGCTGCGCAAAGCGCTCGCCAAAAAATCCGCCCCGGAGCTCTTCGCGATGCTCAAAAAACTTGATCCGGCGCGCGCCGCGACTATAGACCCGCACAACCCGCCGCGTCTCGCGCGCGCCATAGAGATCGCCCGCGCGCTCGGTCATGTGCCGCCGCTTCCCACAAAATCATCTTCGGACTATTCTAGTATTTTGCCCGCCGGCCAGTCGGGCAGGCAAAATACTAAAATACAAACGCTCTGGCTCGGCATTGCGGTGCCGCAAAAAATTCTCGAGAGAAAAATTCATGATCGGCTTCTCGTGCGCCTCAAGCGCGGCATGATCGCGGAAGCAAAAAAATTGCATGTGGGCGGCCTCTCCTACAAGCGCATGGAAGAACTCGGCCTCGAGTACCGCTTTCTCGCCTGCTATTTGCAAGGCAAAATTTCAAAGCAGGAAATGATCGGGCAACTCGACCGCGCCATCCGAAATTACGCCAAACGCCAGATGCGGTATCTCGGGCGCAACAAAAATATCATTTGGATAAAAAACGAGCGCGAAGCAATAACAAAGGTCAAGAATTTTTTAAGCAAAAATTATCATATATCATAATTTTTTGCTTTTGCATCGTTGAAGACAATTTCACCCGGTTTGCCGAAAATGAATTCGCGCTTGTGGGTCAAGTACCAAAACTGTGCGAATCGTTTCCGGTTCTTCAAATATTCGAAATCCTGCTGATTGCGATATGCTTCTTGTTCGCCTGAATTCCAAACGGGAAAATCCGCCCAGGGCCTTCTTTTGAAGAACACTATCCAAGTGAATTCAGCAATGAACAAAAGCCAGTGGCCAACAAGGAAAAGATCCGCCTGCTGTCGAAGATGAATTTTCTCGTGATTAAATATCCACGGCTGCATTTGTTCTCGGTTCCGGAAGATGATGAGCGGCCAAAACGCCATTGCGCGCGCATGCTTGGCGCCGTAGATGCCGGCAGAAATAAACCCGCCGAGCGATACCAGCGCGGGCGATTCGACCGAAATATATCCATCTGCGCGATTTACTTTCATTTTCAAACATCAAATTACCGCGAGGTTTTGAGTTTTTGCTCCGTTTCAAAGCGCTCAAGCGCGTGCGCGATGAGCCGGTCGAGGAGCTTCGGTATCGGCAGGCCGCTCGCCTCCCACAATTTCGGGTACATGCTTATGGCGGTGAAGCCGGGCATCGTGTTGATCTCATTCACAAAAATTTTG
This sequence comes from Minisyncoccia bacterium, assembly GCA_050730975.1. Classification (GTDB taxonomy): domain Bacteria; phylum Patescibacteriota; class Minisyncoccia; order Phycocordibacterales; family SBAW01; genus JAKALC01. The sequence goes on along the minus strand of JBOHOA010000063.1, from coordinate 744 downwards.
CCGCGCGGGGTCAGAAAAAAATCAGCGCGCGCCAACCCTTCGCACTCGAGCGTTTGAAACGTTTGTAACGCGAGCGCCTGGATTTTTTTCACGGTTGATTTCGATAATTTGGCTGGAATCTCCAGCACGGCGCCGCTCTCGTCGAGGTATTTGGCGTCGTAGGAATAAAAATCATGCGCCGGAATAATTTCGCCCGGCAGCGACGCCACCGGCTCAGCGTTGCCCAAAACCGAACACTCGATCTCGCGTCCCACGATGCATTCCTCGATAAGAATTTTTCGATCGTAGCGGAACGCTTCGGCAACGGCTTTGGCGAACTCCGATTTTTTGGAAGCTTTCGACACGCCGACGGACGAGCCGAGGTTCGCCGGTTTTATAAAAAGCGGCAATTCTAATTCTTTGCAAACTTTTTCGAAGGACACCTTGTCGCCTTCGCGAAAGACCAAAAACTTCGCGACCGGAATGCCGGCCGCGGTGAGCAACCGCTTCATCACGTCTTTGTCCATGCCGACGGCTGAGCCGAGAACGCCGGCGCCAACGAGAGGCACGCCTGCCAATTTTAAAAATCCCTGCACGCTGCCGTCCTCGCCGAATGGCCCGTGCAGCACCGGAAAAACGACGTTGGCTTTTTGCAAACGCGCGAGGTTTTCGAGCAATCCTTTGCCGTTTTTCCCGATAAAAATTTTCTCGACGATATATTTTTTGGGGTCGAGCGCCGCGGCTACGGTCCCAGCCGAAGCAATC
>JBOHOA010000062.1:0-1587 GCA_050730975.1 Minisyncoccia bacterium | reverse complement strand
CATCAGGTGTGAAGGACCGGCCGGCGTGACTTGATAGGAGCGTGGCACCGCCCACACTGAGATGTGTCCGCCGACCCCTAACTGCGTGCGGGGGCAAGACGCTTCAGAGCCAGCCCACCCTCGAACGGTCGGTAGCCAAAAGCGGCCGGGGCGCGATAACCCGTGTCCCCCAACGGCGTGTGCACTTCGGCGACCGTCGGCCCGATCTTGGCTGCGACGGGTGCCAGCGCATCAAGGTCGAACCGGTACAGCCGACCCGCGTTGCCACCCAGGATCTTCCGGCAGGTGTCTTCTGACTTGTCGTGCAGAGCCCAGCGGATGGCCAGCTTGGACTGGGGCGCGAAACCTTCTTCATGCGGATAGTCACTACCCCACATGATGTGGTCTGCCCCCATAAAATCGATCATCGGTGAGTCGTACGGCATAAGTTCACTCGCCAGATAGCAGTTCCGCTGCGTGTACTGGCTCGGGGTCATGGTCAGCGCATCGACCGATGACCCGCCGAACATCCCGTAGGTGCGGTTGCCGGCCTCGGACTTCATGGTGGGCACCATGGCGTCGAGGAGTAAGAGCTGCTGCTGCACCCACAGGGTGCCCTGCTCGGTCGGCACGAACCGCAGTGTCGGGTGTCGCTCAAACACACCCGCCAAGATCAGGTGGCCCAGCGTGCGTTGGGCCCACGTTGCCATCTCGGTGATCAACACCGCGTTGGACGCGGGCTGGTCCATCGGCATCTCGGGGCTACCCGCCCCGGAGTGCTGCGCCACGGTCAGGTCGAGCTCGGAGCAGAGCGCCCAGACCGGTTCGTAGCGGGTGTGGAAGAGCGGGGCGACCTCCGGGTCGCCGGGCGAGACCGCGGGAAGCAGCACTCCACCGAAGCAATCCTGATTGCTGCCCCAGCGGATCTCCTCGAGTGCCGCGTCCACGTCGTTGGGAAATATCTGAATCAACCCGCGGCGCCGAGCCGGAGCCAGCGAGCAGAAGTCGACCTGCCAGCGGTTGTGCGCCTGCACACCTGCCCAACGCTGCTCGAATTCTCTGCGGGTGCGCGGCAGGCTAATGGTGATGTTGGGGGTGGTCGGAAAAAACGGAGGAACGGTATTGGGAACCAGCACCTCAGCGGCAACCCCGTCGGCGTCCATTTCGGCAATCCTGAGCTTGTGGTCCCAATTACGCTGCGCGGTGGCGATGACCAGATCATCGAACGGGCTGACGTACGTCTTGGCCCATTCGTCGAACTCATCGTGCAGGCGCGCCGGCAGGTACGGCTTGTAGTCGTGAAGGTCGGCACCGGCGTGGGTGTCCGTCGAAATCACGACGTAGCGATCAATCGTGTCCCAGGCTGCCATTGCCTCTCCCGTGTGGTCGGAGTATCGAAGATTATCCTCCCAAGATTAGCGCCACACCTAAAGGATCAGTCCCGTTGATCCTCTCGGGTTCGTAATGTTTAGTGGTACGGCGGGTTTTGGGCCGCGGACCGGCCGGCCCGCCGGCCGTAGACGCTGCCGTCGCCCAGTGAGCCGCCGCTGGCATAGCCCCCGGCGGCCAGCCCGGCCGTCGCGCGTCCGGCGGCGAACAGTCCCGGGA
>JBOHOA010000061.1:0-3599 GCA_050730975.1 Minisyncoccia bacterium | reverse complement strand
CTAATACGTCGACGCCCGCCTTTTTTAGGGCGAGCGCTCGTTCGACATCAAACGGCCCGCAGGCTGCCCCGACACGAGCTCGAGCGCGTTTGACTTCCCGCATCATTTCCTCTTGCGTCGCTATTGTGCAGTTGCGATGCAGAATTCCGAGACCCCCTGCCGTATGGAGCGCGATTGCCATTCGTGCGCCCGTCACTCGGTCCATGGCGGCTGAGAGGAAGGGAAGCGATAGCCCGAAGCCGGACGCAAGAGAGGCGCGAAGAGATGCTTCGCGTGGTTCTATGGAGCTTCGCGAGGGGCGAATCAATACATCGTCGAACGTAAATGCCTCGGAAAAAATTTTTACACCCATGTCCGAGTTTACAACGGGCGTCCGTCTTTATAAACGGCAGTTATCAACATGTCCCGCTTCATCACTCGATTTGAAGCGCTAACCAGTGGTTGTACCCGGATAGAACCGTACCTGGTAATGCAATTCAAGCGCCTTTTGGCGAGTCTGCGCATGACCGCCCCGACCCATCTCGGTGGTGGCACCAAGAGCGAAGAGTGAATGGCTCCAGAGCCATTGTTAGGCCACTTATGCAGGCTTTTCTGCTACCACAAGCCAGTCCCAAATTTCCTCATTCCCCTGGAAGTAGCCGTAGTGGTGTTCGCGACAGTACTCCCATGGATAATGCAATTTCTCAAGCGCTACATTCTTGAAACCTGCATTTTCAAAACGATGACGTATTTCGAAAGGATAAAAATATTTCTGCCGCACCTTGCTTTCAAAATCCTTATAGTACCCAGCGATTGCATTGAACTCATGTTTTTCGAGTTGTTCGGTGATTTTCATGAGTGCGCTGTCATCTGAGAGGCCGCGACGCATCAACTGCTCGTGTTCAAGCATGGCGAGGTAGATGACTGTGTCACTTGAGGGCAAAACGCCAACGAATGCTCCATTGTGCGTTAGGCATTGGTAGATCCCACCAATGATCGTGTCGGCATCACTCGCTGAGGCAGGCAGAATGGAGTTGATTGTCACGACCACGTCGATACTATCATGAAGCGATTCCATGTCCCGCATGTCTAAGTTATGAAAATGTATATTCTCCGCACTTACGCGCTTTTGGGCCGCGGCGAGAGACGTAGAAGAAAAATCTATGGCTTCAACTTGCGCAAACTGTCCTGAGAGCCACGGGAGAAAATGACCATGACCGCAGCCAAAGTCGCCTGCTGTCTTTTCACCAGCATGTTTTTGGATAAAGGGCTTGACTCGTTCAATTGCGCCAGAATCGAATACGCTAAAAACGCTCGAGTAATCTTCCCAAGAGTTCCAAAATGTTTTGATAGGGTCCATAGATTATAGTAGTGTAGCTCATAATACCGGGCATCAAAAGTCAGCTCGGTCATTTTCATTAGCACTAATTAGCACTAACAGATGCTCTCGGCAGGAATCTTTCCGTACCGGAACAGTACAAGTTTCCCATTTTTTCGGAACAGGAGTCCTCAAAATGGGGGAGAACTTTTTCGATTCCTGAACGCCGTGCCGCAGGGCACGGCTCTCGCGCATTCTCACTACGTTCGATGCTCTCGGCAGGAATCGAACCTGCATCTCCTCCTTCGGAGGGAGGTGTTCTGTCCATTGGACTACGAGAGCGTATGGATTTTTTCCGCGCGAAGCGCACGGAATTATTTCGCACGTGCGTCGTCTTTGATGAACGCGACTGCATCGCGCACCGTCGACATGAATTGCGCCGGAAAGATAATGGTCGAACTTTTCTCGGCCGAAATTTCCGCCATGGTTTGGAGCGTGCGCAGCTGAAGCGCTACCGGATGCTGGCTCATGATGTCGGCCGCATCCGCGAGCTTTTGGGAGGCCTGCAGCTCGCCCTCGGCGGCCACGACCTTGGCGCGGCGTTCGCGCTCGGCCTCGGCCTCCTTGGCCATGGCCCGCTGCATGTTCTCCGGCAACACGATATCTTTTATTTCGACGGCTGTCACCTGTACGCCCCACGGCTCAGTATGGGTATCGATGACGTTTTTTATTTGCGTATTGATGGCGGCGGTCTGCGTGAGCAGCTGGTCGAGCACGAACTGGCCGACGACGTTGCGTACCGTGGTCTGCGAAATTTGATTCACGGCTTCGTGCACGTTTTCTATGGCGACTACCGATTTCATCGGATCGACGATATGATAGTACGCGACCGCGGCGATATCGATCGAAACATTGTCCTTAGTGATTATTTTTTGCGAGGGAATCGCCATCGTAATCGTGCGCAGCGTTATGCGCATCATCTGTTCAATAACCGGCATGAGGAGAATGAGCCCGGGGCCGCGCACGCTTATCGCCCGGCCGAGGCGAAAAATGACGCCGCGATCATATTCTTTGACGATGCGGATGGAGGCGATGAGGAGGATGATCGCAACGGCGATGATAATGATGGCGGCTACCATGGGCACATAGTACTACGGTTTGTTTTTTCCCGACACCAAAAAAGCCACTGGAATTTTTTTGATTCTCAGTGTAGGGTAGGGATGTTTTCCTCTCGTAGTTCAATGGATAGAACGCAAGATTGCGGATCTTGTAATGCAGGTTCGATTCCTGCCGAGAGGAATAGCTACGCTATTCCTCGAGAGCCGTACCCTGTGGCACGGCGTTCAGGAATCGAAAGGCTTTTCGTTATCGAGTCCGCGAGATCGGAAAGCACCTGCGCCGGTAGGCGAGATTCCTGCCGAACCTCCTCGTGACCGATTCCTACCGAATGTTCAAAATGTTTACAGCCCGAGCCTTTCGGTGAAAAAAGTGGCGAGCGAGTGGCCCGGCTCTTCGGGCACGTACTGTCCGAGATAATCGCGCACGTCGCCCGGGTTGATGCTTTCGTCTATGATGATGGCAAGGTGCGGATGCAGAATGCCGCGCGTCGCGAGATAGAGTTTCGGGTGTACCGGATGCGCTTCGTGTACCCAGAAGGAGTGCAGGTCGCCAAAGGCATAGGTTTCGTTATCCACCGTGATGCCGCGCGGTGTTACCAACACATCGAACTCGCGCGGGTAACGCGAGGCAATAAGCATGAGGCACGCCGCCGCCGCCGCGATAATGAGCGCAAAAATATAATCGCCGAACCAAATGCTCGCTCCTATGCCGACCACCGCCACGATACCGACCGCCCAGTACCAGTCGACTCGGCGCTCGGTATGCGTATGTGACGGCGCTACCCAATAAAAGCCGCCTTCCGCTGATCCTCCGTTGTCCATAGCAATAGTATACCCCTACTTTTCGCCGGCGAGCACCGCTGCGTACACTGCCTCGTAGCCGTCGACCATCCGCGCGGCGGTGAAGTTTTTGAGAGCGTGGCGGCGGCACGCCGCGCGGTCGATGGCGTCGATGTTTTCGATCGCAGTGATCATTTCTTCGATATCATTGACCACGAAGCCGGTTTCGCCGTCTTTTATTACTTCCGGAATCGAGCCGCGCCCGAAGGCGACTATGGGGCAGCCGCATGCCGCCGCTTCGATAAGCGTAAGCCCGAACGGCTCGCGGAACGCTACCGGATGCAAAAGACAGCGCGCATGAGCCATGAGTTTGTTGCGCTCGTTTTCATCGACTTCGCCGATCC
>JBOHOA010000060.1:0-5285 GCA_050730975.1 Minisyncoccia bacterium | reverse complement strand
CAGAAACTCCAAACACGCCTTGTCGGTCGGAAAATCAGCCTTTAATTGTTTCAACCCATACTTAGTGGTTTTCGCCATATACTATAAAGTATACTCGCCACTATTAGGCTGTCAAGGGATAGGTGTTGACATATTCACACAACACATGTGGAAAGTGTTCGAGTGCATGGCGAAAATCGGCATGCCCCTGTGCATCCGTGGCGAGATGGTGCATCACAACGGTAAGGAGGTCGACATCTTCTATCGTGAGAAGGTGTTTATTGAGCAAGTGCTCGATCCTCTTCGCTGTCGCCTGCCCAAGTTGAAGATTGTGATAGTAAATATTTCGACCGAAGTAGCCGCGCGCTATGTACTCGATGCTTATAACCGCAATCATGCTTGCGGCAAGCCATGCACCTTGGCAGGCACCATAACGCCGCATCACTTAGTCCTTAACCGCAATCGCCTTTTTGGCTACGGCATGCGCTCACGCTTATACTGCCTTCCAATTCCGAATACCGAAGAGGACCAGCAAGCGCTGCGCAAGGCGGCAACGAGCGGTCTGCCATGTTTCTTTCTTGGCAGCGACCCGGCGCCGTATCCGACGGACTTCGACCAAGGACTGTGCGGCTGCGACGGCGTCTTCAACGCGCCGACGGCGCTCGCGACGTATGCGGAAGTCTTCGAAAAAGAAGGCGAGCTCGACAATCTCGAGCCGTTCGCATCGCTACATGGCCCAGATTTCTTAGGCCTTGAGCCAGACCCGCGAAGCATCGCGCTCGTTAAGAAACCATGGTGCCAACCAGCTAAAATTGAGGTGACGGCTCTAACTCCTTCTTTTTCTCGGCCATGTTACATAGACAGATCTGTACCGGTATTTCGCGGCGGCGAGCAGCTGGAATGGGCAATCGCCGCATAGTCTCTGCGGATTCAAACTTGCCCCACATTCCCATAAAATGGGAATGTGGGGCTTTCTTTCTGCGCAAGCTCCTCAATACGTTGAAACAACTCTCATACAAAGTCTTCAAAAAGAGCCCGTGCCGGCGCAAGAGCTCTTTCTACAATCCGTTCCCAATATACGTGCACGCCAACACCTCACGAAGAACAAACATACCTCCCCATCTCGGACGCGGGCACGATTGTCGCAGACACTTGCCGCAAGCCGGATGTCAGGCCGGGAGCCAAGCCTTGCCTGGTGCGCTGCCCAAGAAGGCACGTATAGCTTCCGGTCCGCGGCAGCCAGGGAACGCCACCTCGCACCGAACGATAGTGCGCGGCGGCGCGGGCGGTTTGTGGTAGACAAAAAATCCGGGAAGATCCGCCGGCCGCGCATGTTGCTCCCAATCGCTAGCCACGCTCTCATAGGCGCTGTCGACCGGGCCATTCCACAACTGCTCCTCGACGCATATGCCGACAAGGAGAAAGATAACTTTGGCCGGACTTGTAAGATCACATGCGGCACTAAAATCGCTCATGCGATCGCCCGCCAAGAGGACGCGGAGTTCCCGAGGTTTTGCGCCGCCTGCACCGGCAAGTTGCTCGAGGATATGGTCCAGCGCGAACTCCTTCGAACCGTTTAGTGGCACCAGGTACAGTATGTGCCGCTCACCGGTCGGGTCGGTATCGTCTACTACGCTGATGCTGTTTGCAACCGGGTCCCCCTCTAGCGCAGCCGTGCGAAGTGCCTCCTTGCAGCGTTCTTTTTTGGGCCGGCCATCGGGGCCGCGAAAGTGCAACTGCACGCGAGCCGGCAGCGGCGGTACATTGGTTAGCCCCGCGCGCCAGTTTTTCCAAGATTCTATCGGCGCGAGAGCTTCTTGTATTTCGCCAGTCTTGTCGATCCGCCTCAAAAGCGGCATCACGCGCCGACGAAATAACCGGCAGTCGAGACTTTCTTTATATCTGACATCCTCCGCATAGGTACCGTTTTCTTGCCGGACAATTATGCCGCCTCCCCAGCCGAAATGGAAATCCGCGTCGAGTGTGTTGTCGAACGCCGGTTCTTTTTCAAGAGGAACCCAATATCGTCGCCCGTCTTTGCCAACGCCCCAGCGCGGCGGCACTAGCTTGAGTCCGTTTTGCCAGGAATTCCTCAGCGCCCAACTCGAGAGCATGAGAGCCAGGGTACGTCCCGACATCTCCCCCCATACCACAAGTCGCTCAAGCATCTCGCGTATCTGCCGGCCCGCCGCGAGATCCCACGGCTCCGGTTTGTTACTCATTCGAAAGGTACCGTCAAGGTCGGTAATAAATGCGCGACGTTTGGCCAAGCGCAGCTTCCGGCCGAGCGCATCATATATATTCAGAGTCAACTCCGTAACTCCTTTTCGAGGAACATGCCCTTAAACTCAAGGGCTCCGCCAAACTCAAGTATAGCGTACGCGCAGCATAGCACCGCGGCCTGTAGGCAAAATTAAATTCCCATCCGGCCAAGGCGCGCTATTTTTTTGCGCCAGCGCTCGGCGCGCGCTTTCGGCAGGTGCTCGCTCGGCCCCAATCGCGTAAGCGAGACGCTGAAGCCGGCAAAGCCGAGAATGCCGCGCGAAATTTCGTTAGTATAGTCGCCAAAAAGCGTATAGATAAAAATGGGACGCGTGCCGGAGAGCACAACCACGCGCGCGCTCTTGCCATCCATGAGCTTATCCCAACCGAGCGCTTGCGTGCCGTCCTTGTGCCGGCGCATATGGAATTCGAAGCCAGGGAGCCACACGCGATCGAAAAGACCTTTGAGGAGTGCCGGCATCGTGCACCACCAGTTGGGATATACGATAAATAGGTGGTCGCACCATTTAAGCGCGTCCTCGATATTTTTTAAATCCGGCTCAAGCTCCTGAATAACTTTGTACCCCTTGTGGAGAATGGGATCGAATTTGAGCTCCCCGAGATTGAAGCGCTTTAATTCGTGACCGGATTCTTTTGCCGCGGTTTCGTACGTATCGGCCAAAAATTTGGAGAGCGTATCCTCGGGGTTTGGATGACCTGAGAGCACAACTATCTTTTTTTGCATAGTCCGATTGTACCACTTGCTTTCGGATGCAACCCGACTACAATGCACACATGCTTATCCGTACCTGCATGGCGAAAATCCACCGTGCCACCGTAACGCAAGCGGATCTTAATTATGTCGGTTCTATTACCATCGACGAAGTGCTGCTCGAAGCGTCGGGCATTAAGCCGTTTCAGTATGTGAATATTACCAATTGCTCAAACGGCGTATTCTGGCAAACCTACGCTATCGCCGGGCCGCGCGGCAATGGCGATATGTGCCTCAATGGACCGCCGGCGCGTCATTTCCAGGCCGGCGACACGATAATTGTGCTCGCTGAGGCGTGGGTAGAACCGCAAGAACTGGCAACACTCAATCCGGTCGTCGTGTTTGTGGACGGCAAGAATCACGTGACCGAAGTAAAAAAACACCGCGCGGTTCCGATAGAAACAGCCGCGCTTCAGACGCCGCAGGGTCGGATCGGGTAGATCCTTATTTATATATTTCAGCATTCAACCATATGAAGTCGATTCAGACACGGGTGCTCGCAGGAATTTTAGCGACATGCATCGGCTCCGGCGCGTTCCTTTTCGCCGCCGCGCTGCCGGCGTACGCGCACGGCGATCCGTATGGATACGGCTCATCCTACGGCGATGGCGGCCAGTACGGCTCGTACGGCGGCTATGGATCGCAATACAATGACGACAATTACGGCTACCAAACGCCCCAACAATACGGTTATTCAGGTTATACGAACGAGTACCAGCCGTACGAGACCTACTGGGGCTACACTCCGTACAACGAAAATCCCGTGTATAGCGCTCTTCCACCCTACTATTTCGACCCGTATTACAGCCCGTTCACATACCAAACCGGGTACTACGGCTCATGCAACGGCCAGCCCTGCGGCGGCGCGTTCATGCCGAATTCGCCCTACTACGGCGGATTCATAACCGCGCCAGGAGCGAGCTACTATTGATAGCACCAAGTAAACTTCATGCTCCAAAATCCAATAAACAATATCCAAAGTCTCAAACCCTACAAAGCAATAAATTGAAGCTATCGCTAAGCGAGTCTGGATGTTGAGGTTTGGATCTAAAAGCTTATTTGAGGAGCCCTTTTGCCTGCTCTTCTATCTGTTTTTTGATGCGGCCTTCGAACATACGCATCATGAGCGGAAGTTTGAGATCAACGTCGAACTGCCGGTCGAGCACGGTGAGCGTGCCGGAAAAGTGCTGCTTCTGCATGGTTGCGGCAAAATGAAGCACGTTCCCCTCCCAGCGCGTATCGGCGTCTGGCGCGTTTTTTAAAATCTCTGCCCGATGCGCCTTGAGCGCGTTCTTAATCCGCGCCACGGCCGCCGCCTGCGATTCGTTGTGCTTCAGTGTGAGTTGCATACAGCACAAAAAAGCTTATCACGAAGGTAATCCTCGCGGTAGATCCGGGCTTATTGTTGAACGGTGAGCGTACCGGTCGCCAAAACCTGAGCATTCGTAAGATTGTACCCATTCACGATGTTATACAAGGTAAGCGAGTAGGTTCCATTTGTGAGACCGCCAATTGGTATAGCCCACGTGCCGCCCGTTACCGACGCGTTGATGTTTGCAATAGACACCCCGAGCTGATTTTTAATCGCGAGTACCATCGTACTCACATTCGAGGCAATGCCGGTAATAGTCGGGTTTGCCGAGCTCGTTGTAAGCGAACTCTGGTCGAAGGTAGCGGAGGGTTGCGTCGAATTGCGGTTGTGCACAGCGCGGCAGAATTCCATAGTTGAGTTGCGATCTATATAAGTTCTGTCAAATGTGCGCGGTTGCGAAAACGGCATCCTATGCTACTATTTCTCCACTGCTCGTGAATACGATCCGAATCAACCATCAAATCCGCGCCCGGGAGGTGCGCGTCATAAGCGAGGACGGCGAAAACCTCGGCGTGATGCCACTCTCGGATGCACTCCAGCGCGCCGAGGACGACGGGCTCGACCTCATCGAGATTTCGCCGAATGCGGACCCGCCGGTTGCGAAAATCATGGAATATGGTAAATTCCAATACGCGGAGCAAAAAAAACGCCGCGAAGCCGCACACTCGCACACAGCCGAAACCAAGTCGATACAAGTCAAAATCGGCACTGGCGAGAACGACCTCAACCTCAAGGCGCGCAAGGCGGCCGAGTGGCTCCGCGATGGGCATCGCATCAAAGTCGATCTATTTCTTTGGGGCCGTTACAAATATATGGAATTCGCGTTCCTTAAGGAGCGGCTGGAGCGATTTTTGAAGCTCATTCCAGAGGAATACATCATTGCCGCACCCATTGCCAAAA
>JBOHOA010000059.1:0-9160 GCA_050730975.1 Minisyncoccia bacterium | reverse complement strand
CGCAAACGATGAGATAACCACAAGCGGCGGCACGCTCGATCCGAAGACGCTCCTCGCGACTGTGGTCGTGGCATGGCTGAAGAATGGCAGTACCACCACCGTCTCCGAAAGCGAATACGTCAACGATTTATTTGGCAACTGACACATGACCGGTACACTATTCCGCACCATAAAATGTCTGCGCGTACGCGCCCGTTCAGCGGCTGCTTCGTCTCGGCGAATGGCCGGCCGCTGGCGGTCCCATGGATTTTCTCTCGTGGAGATGGTAATTTACATCGCCCTCCTCACTTTACTCCTGCTCGCACTCCTCTCCGCCGTGGAACTCATGCTACGCTCCTGGGGCGATGTGCAGAGCCGGACGGCTCTTATGCAATCGGGCGCATCGTCCATGGAGGACATGGTGCGCGCCATACGCAACGCAGGAAGCATCAACTCCGGTGGCAGCATCTTCAGTGCGAGTCCGGGATCGCTTGAACTCAACACGACCATCAGCGGAAGCCCGACGACCCAGACCTTCTCCGTGTCTGGCGGCATGCTCGAGGAGGTGCAAGGCAGCGACCTCGCAGAGGCTCTCCTGCAGTCGGGCGTCAGCGTCGAGTCGCTCACGTTCTATGAGATAACCACTCCGAACTCGCAAGCTGTGCGCATCGTGCTGCAGCTGCAAGGGGCGTCCACGGGCGCCAGCCCCTTAAGTGCCACTTTCTACGACACTGCCGTGCTGCGCGGCTCATACTAAGGATTATGCATACCAACCATCGAAAACTGTTCAGCTCTCCCATTCTCGCGGCGATCCATCGGCGCTCGCCGGGCGGGCAGGTTATGCTCGGCATCGCCATTTTTTTTCTCGCCTTCTCGCTTACACTAGTGCTCGGCTTCACGGAACCCGTCTTGCACAGCGCTCAAGCTGTCGGCGACTACAACCGCTCTAGTCAGTCGTATTTCGCTGCCGAATCGCTCGCCGCCGATCTGGCGTATCGCATGAAAAACGGCATGGCAACGCAGAACAGCGAATCGCTGAGCGTCGGGGGCGCCTCCGCCTCCGCGCAAGTGACCACTAACCTAAGCGCTCACACGCAAAGCATTCTCTCGGCGGGAAGCTTTACCGGTCTCGAGCGCTCGGTGTCGCTGACGCTCACGCAGGGCGCCGGTGTGGCATTCAACTACGGCGTCCAATCAGGCGAAGGAGGATTTGCCCTCACCGGCGGAGCGTCCGTGAACGGTAACGTCTACTCCAACGGCCCTATATTAGCTGATAGTGGCGTCCAGATAACCGGAACTGCGGTCTCGGCCGACAGCGCCGCGGCAAGTGCTGATCAGAGCAACGACTCGCCGACTCCCATAACTTCTTGTACGAGCTCAACGTGTATAACCTTTGATAACGCGAGTGCAAGCGAGGATTTGGCGCAGAGTTTTCAGGTGTCCACTTCCGGCACGCTCAATAAGGTGGACTTCTATCTGGAAAAGGTGGGAAGTCCCGGTAATCTCACGGTGTATATAACTACCGACTCGGGAGGACATCCCGCCTCAGCGGCGATAACGAGCGCCACTTTAAGCTCCTCGCTAGTGACGGCGAGTTTCGGCTGGGTTACCGTTACTTTCCCCACCGGCGTCAATCTCGTACCGGGCACGACATACTGGCTTGTCCTTCACGGAAGCAGCAACTCAAATAAGTACTACCTCTCCGGAGCAAACAGCAGTTACTCGAGCGGCGTGGCCATGCTCGGCAAATACGGTGGCGCTTGGAATGCGACGTTCCCAAGCGGCCTCGACGCCTACTTCCGGATATGGCTCGGCGGTGTTACGGGCTCTATAACGCAGAGCGGCAGCACATATATGGGCGCGGTTGTTATTGGCGGTGACGCCCATGCGTATAAGGTGACCGGCGCCGAAGTATCAGGTACTCTGTATTGCCAAACGGGAAGCTCAAACAACAAGAGCTGCACGTCCGCCAGCGATCCGGGGCCCGAGAGCATGCCGCTCTCTGACGGAGACATAAACGATTGGAAGACCCAGGCGGCAGACGGAGGTGTGATATCGGGCAATTACTCAGTCGGATCCTCAGGCGCAACGCTCGGGCCTGACGAAATTACCGGCAATTTGACCGTCGGCGGCGGCGGGACGCTTACTGTTTCGGGAACTCTTTACGTACAAGGATCGATCACGATAAGCAGTGGCGCTACGGTGAAACTTGCAGCGTCGTATGGCTCCGATAGCGGCGTTATTGTCTCGGACGGAACGGTTACGATAAGCGGCGGATCTAATCTTACAGGTTCCGGAATTTCCGGAAGCTATATTATGATAGTGACAACCAGCGATTGTCCGTTCAATTCCAATTGCGGAGGAAATCCGGCGATAAGTCTCAGCGGCGGGGCAAACTCGGTTATTTTGAACGCTCAGAACGGAGACTTAACGATACAAGGCGGAACGACACTCAACCAGGCAACCGCTTTTGAGATAAGCGCAAGCGGGGGAGCGACGCTAACTTACAACTCCGGCCTCGCCAATCAACTTTTTTCGAACGGCCCTTCCGGCGGCTATAGCATCACTGAGTGGAGCGAAGTTTCGCCGTAAGCGACGGTGTATACTGGGCGCATGGTGGCTCGGGGAAAGAAGATCGTCATCGGCAACTGGAAAGCGTATCTCGAAAAAGGCGAAGACATGCGCGCACTCGCACTTGCCTTGAAGCGTCACGAAGGCAAATTCAAAAACACCGACGTGTGGCTGGCGCCTCCGTATCCGTTTCTGCCAATGCTCGTGAGTGCGCTCAAGGCCTCGCACATCCGCGTGGGCGCACAAAACGTTTCGGCAAGCGGGAGCGGCGCACACACCGGCGAGGTGACGGCAATGATGCTAAAAGGAGCCGGCGCATCGTTCTCAATAGTCGGCCATTCCGAGCGGCGCGCAATGGGCGAGAGCAATGAATCGGTAGCCGCGGCGCTTGAGAGCGCGCTTAGTGCGGGCCTCAAGGTCGTGCTGTGCATCGGCGAGCGCGAACGCGACGAGCATGGCGAGTATTTTGAATTTTTGGAGCACGAGATGCGCACGGCGCTCGCGAATGTTTTGCCGCAGCACGCGCCGAAGCTAATTGTGGCCTACGAGCCCATTTGGGCCATAGGCAAAAGCGCGGGCGATGCCGCGCGGCCCGAGGCGGTACGCGAGACGGCGATTTTTATCCGCAAGCTTCTTGCGGAGCGGTTTGGCCGCGGCGCGGGACTGAAGGTCCCGGTGCTCTATGGCGGCTCAGTTGAAAAGGAGAACGCCGCGGCGCTTGTCGCGCAGGCGGATGTCGGGGGATTCCTGGTCGGACACGCGAGCGCAGACTCCGGGGAATTTCTTGCTATTATTGAAGCATGCAGCGAACAAGGTTTCAAAACGCAAAAATCAAATTCCAAACAAACAACAAACCTTAAACCTAAAAAATGAAAAAACCTTACCTTTTTAAGTTTTTAATGTTTAACTATTAATTGCTGGTTTGTGGGTTTGGAATTTGAAGTTTGAATATTGATTTATGACTCCTCCTCTCCTCAAAGACGCACCAATAGAAAAAGGCACTCGTGTCCTTTTACGCGCCGGTCTCAACGTGCCCACCGACGCGGTCGGCATTCCGGCCGACAGCTTTCGTCTTTCGCGCGCGCTTCCGACGATAGAGTATCTTGCCGAGCGCGGTGCGCGCACGATTATTGTTGCCCACCTTGGGCGTGAGGGCACGACGCTTTCGCATGTGGCCGAGGCGCTTCAAAAACTCACGAACAAAACCACTATCCGATTTTTCGAAAAGTCGCTCGAAGACGCTGCCAAAGAAACGATTGTCGATGGCGAGTGTCTTTTGCTTGAGAACATTCGCCGCGAAGAGGGCGAAGAAAAGAATGACCCGGCGCTCGCGCATCGGCTCGCCGCGCTCGGCGATATATTTGTGAACGATGCGTTTGCCGATTCACACCGCGCGCACGCGTCCATCGTCGGTGTCGCCGGCCTCTGCGCCGGATTCGCCGGGCTGCTTATGCAAGAAGAGGTTGAGCATCTTTCTTATGCACTCAAGCCGCCGCAAGGATCGATTGCGATTGTCGGAGGCGCCAAATTCGAAACAAAAGAACCGCTCATCACCAAATTGCTTGGCCTGTATGCGCAGGTGTGCGTCGGCGGCGCGCTCGCTAACGATTTTTTCAAAACGCTCGGACTTCCCATGGCAGCGTCCACCACGTCGCGCGCCGCGGTGCCTGAGGCGCTCGCGCATGACCCGCGGATTCTCCTTCCGGTCGACGGCGTGCTGCAGGATAGCGGCGGCCTGCGCACCGCGCCGGTGGCACAGATAAAAGAAGACGAAAAAATGCAGGACGCGGGTCCGGCGACCGTGAGCGCGTGGGAACGGGCCATCGCCTCGGCGCCGCTTATTCTTTGGAACGGCACGTTGGGCGTCTGCGAAGACGGTTTTGCCGAAGGCACTACCGGCCTCGCACAAGTCATTTCCGAGCATTGCCAGTCGAGCGACGCGCGCGCGATTATCGGCGGCGGCGACACGGTCGCGGCCATCGAGAGTATTTATTTTGAGGAAAAAAATGTTTTCAAATCAACGGGCGGTGGCGCCATGCTTGAATTTTTGACCGATGGCACGCTGGTCGGACTCGACGCGCTTAAGGGCTAACGGCCTTCATGTCCGGCTCATGTCCGTGCCGCATGATGAAAGTGGACTACAGCTCTTACTGGAGAGGAGAAAACGATGAGGACGAGCACCGTCCTGAAACTGCCCCGCGCCCACACTCTCTTCCGCGAGGAAGACGCGGGAGTGCGGGTTGAGATAGGGCTTGTGCAGCTGCGGCAATCGCTTGATCAACCCCTCGCGGCGTATTTCGGCTCCTGCCGGTCATCGATGACTTTTTGGCAGGCGGAAATGATCGATAAACGATACGGCCGTATGACCATTCGTGAATTCCTTGAGTGCAAACGCCGCGGAGAAATTCCTTCCGGCGATGCGCGACACCTGGCCGAAATCGAGCGCGCGCCGCGCAATCATCTGCGGCAGCTCTACGACTTGGTCGAGGAGCCGGCCTGAATTTTCGCAACCAAGCTCTTGCCCCGGCGTGCGTTGGCACGACGGGGTTTTTTATTTCAAAGCGCTCCGAATTTTTGCTAGCACTTCTTCAACTTCGCCCTCTTTGTACGACTTGCCCGGCCAGTGCCGGAGGCCGTCGCCGCGAAAGCGCGGAATGATGTGCACGTGCGGATGATTCACCACCTGCCCGGCGTGTTCGCGGTTGTTCATTTGCAAGTTGATGCCGTCGGCATCGAGTGCGTCGTGAACGGTTCGCGAAATTTTCCGCGTCGTTTCCGCGACCGCGCGCCAATCGTCTGCTTCTATGTCGAGCAGATTGTAAAAATGTTTTTTCGGTATGACTAAGGTGTGCCCGGGATTTACCGGATGAATGTCGAGAAACGCGAGCGTCGCATCGTTTTCGAAAATTTTATACGACGGGATCTCGCCTGCGGCTATTTTGCAAAAAAGGCAGTCCATACAGAAATCATATAGAAAAAATGCTAAACGTAAAGACAAAAGCGCGGCTCCGAAAAGCCGCGCGGACTATGCTAGCGTTCGACGCCATAGATCCATAACGGGAACCCGCTTCTTGTTATGCTCCAATGTAGATGAAACCAACGGCGCGGGCGTCGGTTTGCCGTGATAATGGGGCATCCGAAAGCGCTCCATTTTATTTTTTAACGTGCGGATGAGGATAAGATTATTCACCCCGCTCTGTTGTATAAATGTCCTTACTTTAAGAAGTTCGTCGAGCGTATCCGCATCGCGCATCATAGCAAATGCAATCCGCGTCGCTTCATAACGTTTGTCGGGCGTACGCATGGTATGCAGCCTAGCCGATGAGCGCCGCTTGGCTTCTTTCGACATACTTACCTCCTTGGGTTGAACTGCCATTTATATATGCCATATACAGCCGGCCGTCAATACGAGTTTGCGCGCCGCGATTGCTATACTGGTCGGTATGCACAAATTCTACGCGGTGCGCGAGGGCGCGCCGCTTGAGGTTCGCCGCGCGCTTGCCGCGCATTCGCCGCTCGCGCAGGATTTACTTTTTGCGCGCGGAATTTTTGACGCCGACGCAGCTGAAAAATTTCTGCGTCCGCACTTTGAACGCGACTCGCACGATCCGTTTCTTTTGACGGACATGGATGCCGCGGTCGGGCGGATTATTTTTGCGATACGAAATAGCGAACCCATCGCGGTTTGGAGCGATTACGACTGCGACGGCATCCCGGGCGGCGTCATGCTTGCCGAATTTTTGCGCGACCTCGGCGGCCGAATAACGCACTACATTCCCGATCGCCACAACGACGGATTCGGCCTCAACGAGCCGGGGCTCGCGGGGCTCGCGTACGACGGCGCGCGCGTCGTCATCACCGTCGACTGCGGCACGACCGATATCGGGCAGGCCGCGTTTGCAAAAAAATCCGGCATCGATCTCATCATCACCGATCATCATTTGCCGCTGACGCAAAAAAATAAAAACGGTGTTTCTGTCGATGTACTTCCCCGGGCGCTCGTTATCAATCCGTATCGCGTCGACTCGCGGTATCCGTTTCGCGATTTGTGCGGCGCGGGCGTGGCGTGGAAATTGATGCAGGCTATTCTTGCAAAAGACCGGTTTGGATATGGGTTAGGCAAGGAGAAATGGCTGCTCGATTTGGTCGGCCTCGCGACACTCTCGGACATGGTGCCGCTCGTCGGCGAGAATCGCATGCTCGCGAGCTACGGACTTCTCGTGATGCGCAAGAATCGCCGCCTGGGATTGCGCGCGCTTTTCACGCGTCTGCGCATAGATACGCGGACGCTCAGCGAAGACGATGTTACGTTTATGATTGCTCCGCGCATCAATGCCGCGTCGCGGCTCGATAAACCGCAGACCGCCGCGCGGCTTCTCGCGGCGCGCGAGGGAGAGGAGGCGGCAGAGTTGGCGCTCGCACTCAACGCCATCAACGACGAGCGCAAAGGTCTCGTCGCCGCGACACTCAAAGACGCGCGCAAGCGCCTCGCCGCGCGCGGCGTTTCGGAAGAAAAAATAATCGTCGTCGGCAGTCCGCACTGGCGCCCGGGAATCTTAGGGCTCGTTGCACAAAAGTTGGCGGAAGAAAACGGCATTCCGGCGTTCGTGTGGGGTCGGGGAGGAAGCGACTCCATAAAAGGCTCGTGTCGCAGCGGCGGCGGCATCAACGTCGTCGAGCTCATGGCCGGCGCGAAAAATATTTTTTCAGATTACGGCGGTCATGATTTTTCGGGCGGCTTTTCTTTGGACGAGGCGCGCGTCCATGAGCTGAAGAGCGCGCTCGCCGCGGCCTACGAAAAATTGTCCGTGAAATTGGCGGCGCAGGAAGTTCCGCTCGACCGGCAGCTCAATGTAGAAGAAGCGCCGCACGCGCTCGCGGACGTGCGCAAACTCTCACCGTTTGGCGAAGGAAATAAAAAACCGCTGTTCCTGTTTCCCGGCGTTTCGATTGCGAAAACCAGAATGTTCGGCAAGGCAGGAGATCATCTCGAACTCGTTTTCGAAAAAAATGGCGCATCGATACCGGGCGTTTCTTTTTTTTCGACGCCCGATTCGTTCCAGAAAAAAGTTTCCGAAGGCGTGCGCGCCGATGTCGTCGCACACCTTGATACGGACTGGCGCAGTCGTCCGCGCCTTCGCGTCGTTGACGTGTTGTAAATGTTACACTTCTTTCAATGAAAATTACAATGTATACCGACGGCGGCGCGCGCGGCAATCCGGGGCCGGCTGGCGCGGGCGCGGCGTTGTTTGATGAGAAGGGGAATGTGCTCCGGGAAATTTCGGATTACTTGGGAGAAACCACTAATAATGTCGCCGAGTACGAAGCCCTTATCCGCGCGCTCGAAGCCGTGAAAAAAATCACCGGTTCGGATTTTTCGCAAACAGAGATAGCAGTGCATATGGATTCCGAGCTCGTCGTGCGGCAGATAGAAGGTCGCTACAAAGTGAAAGCGCCGGAATTGCGGCCGCGTTTTGTGCGCGCGCAAGAACTCATCGGCGCGGCAAACAAAGTTTTATTTACGCACGTGCCGCGCGAGAAAAACAAGCACGCGGATCGATTGGTCAACGAAGCGATAGACCGCGGATTGAAAGGTGGACGATCTAAAAAAAATTTATGAAAGTCATAAAATATTCTTTGCGTGAAAACGAGCGGATGCGTACGCATTCGCACACAGGTCGAGTGCTTGCATCGCGCTTGCGTTTCTGGCAGCTGTGGATTTTTTCAGGCGCTGTTTCTGCTTGGCCTTGGCGTCTTGCTCATAGTGGTTGCGCCGTTTCTCGTCGCGTACTGCATGCCGTTTGTCCTCGAGGCAATTTTTTGCGCGAGCGTTTCGCTCGTGAGCTTCCGCTCAGACTATTGGCGGCAAAAAATTTTCGACGCAAAACATATTGTCTTTCGTGAGCGCGGAAACGTATCCATTGACAGAGTTATTGTCTCGGGTATCGAGCCTCGCGAGCGCGACACATGTTAATGTCCGCGTTTCAAATGTGAGAGGTTCTCAGACATGCGGCGTTCTTGCCACTTATCTACCGCCCAGTGCAAGCGTTGCCTACGGCGACGCGGTGGTATTGAGCGGGCAGCTGCAAGTTGCGCAGCCGTTCAAGGACGATGCCGGAAACGAGTTTGATCACGCGGGATACTTAGAAGTTGAGAATGTTTCCGCGGTGATCGCGCGTAGTTTCATATATGCGCTGAGCGTGTCGTTTCGCGGCGCGTTGTATTCGGTCAAAGCTGCGCGAGAAAACGATTAAGGCGCTCTTCTGCACGTCAGTATCCGCGCTGCTCTCGGGTATGCTCTCCAGCGACTGGCACGCGCTGCGCGCCGATGTCGAGGACATTCTCCTGTTCGCTGGACCGGTTCACATAAACCCATTCTGTATGTGTCATCACCTGTGCACAAATCCGCTTGCCACTTTTGCAGGGCGCGGTACGGTAAGGGTGTTTTGTTGTATTTACTTACTCAGTTTTAACAACTGTTTGCATGATCAAAACTAAATATCTCGCGGCGCTTCTCGCCGGCATTACCCTCCTCGGTGCGGTTAATATTGCCTCAGCGTCTTCTTTGACGTCGCAACAAATAGGCGCCATCGTCTCGCTGCTCCAAGCA
>JBOHOA010000058.1:0-9361 GCA_050730975.1 Minisyncoccia bacterium | reverse complement strand
CGCCTAAAATAAGGAGGACAATAAGCCCGATGGTGGCCAAAATTTTGCCTAATTTCTCTGCTTTTTCGGCTTTTTCTTCTTTATTTTCCATAGGTTTGGTATGTCGAAGCTACCATACTGGCGGTCGCTTGGTAACTTGACAATACACTAAAATTCCGTATAATGCAAGCAGGGTCCTTGACAATTCCCGAGAGGAAAAGATGAGCGACCTAGCCGCTGACTTCTTTATTGTCGGCATATTGATCGGACTTATCGCCCTGCTCTATGGCCTCTATCACTGGGCGGCACGCCCGGAAGGACCAAGAGACTGGGAGCGCGACGTGAGACATGCCGAAAAGCGGCGCTCGCGGAACGGGCATCGTATCACGATGCCGACCGTCTCGATGCCACCAATGCCGCACTTCAAGCTCCGGTTTGACTGGCTCAGGCGCCTCGGCGAGCGGCCGCAACATGAACGCCAGGAAGCGCTTGGCCGCGGTTTCAAAGCCATGGGTCGCGCGTGCATCGCGCTGTTCAAAGGGTTGGGGAAGCTTATCAAAGGCTTCTTCAAACTCAACGGCCGCGCATGCAGCGCCTTTTTCAAGGGTCTAGAGAAGCTCATAAAAGGCGTCTTCAAGATCGGTAGGCGCGCATGCACCGCGCTGTTCAAAGGTTTGAAGAAGCTTATCAAGGGTTTTTTCAAGCTCGGCGTACCGGTCGTTGCGGGCGCGATTGCGTTTGTGCTGGCGTTCTCCTTTATGACGTACGTCACGCACGATCCGGTTCTTTCGGCCGGTGTCAGCGTGATTGCGTTCGCAGTTGTCTGGCTTACCGCGGTCCGCGGATTCAATTCCGACGATCCGCGGCATATGTCGGACGTACGGCTTAAGAAAGAAAATGAGCGCATGGAAGCCGAGGATAAATACAAGGAGCGAGTGAAGAAGCGAAAGGAAAAGACCGGGATCGACAAAGAAATCGAGGACGCCAAAAAAGAAGAAGAGCTGGCGCGGCTCAGAGCGCGAGCGGCCCGATTCGGAAAGGGCGAGTTCGTACTACGAGACGGCGGCGATCGCAGCAACCAATCAGGGGGATGAAAGATGTCCGACGATCAAGCAAGATTTATCGCCCGGTGGGTTATCCTCTTGGCGGGAACGTTTCTGGTCTACTGGGTTTTCCACGCCTACGTCGACCCATATATCGGCGGCCTCTTCACGGCGCTCGCCACGCTGCTCCAACACTATTTGGAGCTCTACACGAGCTACCCGTATGCCGGATGGTATGCGGCGTGGATCGTGATTGCCATCGGCATCGGGATGCTCAACTTCGGTTTTGTTACCGAGTTTGGGGCAGGAGTCATTCTTCTGCTCACCCTAGGAGCATTCACGCGAGGGCCGGTAACCGCTGTTACCCAAGATGGAAGGGTGGTCTCAGTCTGGGACTCGTCAATCAGGCGGACCGGACAAGCGCTTGCGTTTGTCATAGCCGGGGCGATAACCCTCATAATCGTCCTGCACCTGCTTGCGCTCGGTGCGGGAGCGGCGGTGCCTGCCGTTATTGTCGGCCATGCTGCTGGATATACGGTTAAGCATTGGCACCGGCCCGGATGGAAGCCGTGGGCGGTGTTCGGAGGATTCGTCGTATTCACCGTAATCGCCCGCGATTACACCACCACCCAAATCGGCGGCTGGCTGTCTTATCAGCTACTAGGAAAGGATGGCAAGTTACTATTTCTCGTAATCGCCCTCTGCGTTATAGTCGCCGTCGCCGCGGGCTTGAAGCGAGGCAAGTAATCAGTCACGCCGGACGGCATCGTGTCGTCCGGCGAACTCTAAAGGGGGAACCGATGAAAGTAGTTGGAATCCTTTTTTGGGTCATGATCGCGCTTTTGGGGCTGATCAGCCTCTTCCATATGGAGGCGCATTTTACTCCCGAGCAGATCCGGACTGGCTTTCCCATCCTTGCGGAAATGCTCGCGACCCCGTGGGGTGGATTCGCCCTCGTCCTTCTCGTCATCGCCTTTGTGGTGATGCCGGGATTCCGGAGAATGTTCCGGTCAAAAAAATAGTACCTTCATTCGAAACTGGGCGGCGTCTTAGGACGCCGCCTTTTTATATTACGATAGTAGATAGTATGGGAATATAGAGTTATAAGGTTATGCAATATCACCACTAGAATGATGTAGACAGGTTGTGGTATATAATTGCCGTAATGGAACAGGTACTCGCACAATTTATTGACAAACTTGTCGAGGAAAAAGGTCTTGCCAACCTCGAGCCGGACGTTTTGGCGGAAATAAAAACCGATCTTGGCGCCCGCGTTGAGGATCGGATCAATGCCGCGCTTCTCGAAGCAATGCCAAAAGATAAACTCGATGCATTCGAAAAACTTCTCGACTCCGGCTCGCCCGAGGAGGCACAGGCGTTTTGCCGCGAACACATCCCCAATATCGACGAAGTCGCGGCCGAGACGCTGCTTGATTTTCGGCGCACGTATTTGAATATTTGATATGAATCCGGAGATACACGGACCCCCTTCGCCCCCTCGCAAAAGAAAAACGGCGGTTATCGTCGAACACGGTGCGGATGTAACAGCCGCGGCGCGCGATGTGGCCGAGCGCCGGCTGCAAAATGGCAAGGAGGAAGCTCGTGGATTCGGCCTTTCGGCGATCAAAAAACGCATTTGGGACTACGGACTCGCCGGCCGCATTAATCTCGGACGCGAGACGGGGCGGGCGAAGAACGAAATTATTTCGCAAAAAAATATTTTCGCGCTCGAAGAAAGTTTGGGCGAGCGCGAAAAAGAAAAAGCAAACCGAAAGCGTCGCCAAGCCCTCATCGAACGCTTCTCAAGCGAGTACGAGGAAGCCATTCATGCCGAGGCCGGCGAAGAGCGCCGCGTCAACGAAGAAGCCGGCGTCAGTTCGTCGGAAATCAAAGCGCTCATTTCGCGCTTTGCACTCGACGAAATCGACGAGGATAATTTTATCGAAGCAAGAAACCGCATTGTAGGGCGAGCAGTAACACAGCGCGATTCAGACAACAGCAGCAAGTTCGCGCGCGCGGAAGTTTATCATACCGACAATCTCCTTGAGATAGCCAAAGAAATAAAGGCCGCATCCTCGCATCGCGAAGGCGTCGAAGCGCTCGTGGCGGATCTCGACATCGTCATTGGCCGCGCCAAAACCGGTGCGCGCACCGAGGCGCATTTGGATGCCATCGACCGCATCGTCGAAAAAATCCAGACGACAAAATTGGGTTTGCTCTTCAACGAAACCACGCTCTCGACCATCGTAGCAGGCGCGCTTATGGCGGCTGAGCGCGTGGGCCGCAGCCGTATTGCGGCGTACGGCACGTTTGGCGCGTCGGCATTGGTCGGGGGTCTAATCCTCGGGGTCAGAGAAAAAGCCCGCCTCAAGGCCGAACGCGCGCAGAATATGCGCGAGCGAGCGCAGGGGCGCGAAATTGAGCCGGGCTCGGGAAGGCGCGAAGAGATGGAGCAATACCGGTATCAAACCGAGCCGGCGCGAGACCTCATCAATCGCCTCGCGGTCGACGGCGTTGATTGGACGAATAGGGAGGAGTCCGCGCGCGTTTGGCAGGCGCTTATGGATGTCGAAGCCCGCATCAAGTTATCAGACCGCCATAAGATTGACCTCATATCGTATTCGGCCATCGAGAATATCGAGCAGGAGCGCCTCAATCTCGACATTGCCCGCGCCAAAGCCAAAGCAGCGATGCGCGCGGCGGCACGGCGCCCGGGTTCGCTGCCGTTTTTGAGGCTCGAGAATCCCGATGATTTCGATGCCGTTTTGCGCGACGGGGCAGTGCGGGCCGGGTGGGACCTCACCGAAGGCGACGTCGAGCAAAAAGATCGCCTCTTTGACAAAATGAGGCGACGCAAAGTCATCAAAGCAACTGCTTGGGGCACCGGTATCGGTTTTCTGGCCGGTCTCGGCGCGCAGGAGGTCGGCGCAGCTATTTTTCATAACGAGCAAGGCCTTTGGCAGGGCACGGGTCGCGGCACATATGAGAAATTACCACAAAGCACGACCGCGCTTGAGGGCCTCAAACTATGGATTAGTGGGTTGCTCACCGGCGAACACTACGGCGGTCAAATGCCGCCGCTTCATGCAGTGGCGCTACCGGGCGTCCACGGCAGCGTAAAAATTCCGGAAGGCCTCTCGCTCGTACCCGACCCAAACGCGCATCTCCCATCGGGCCGGCACGTGTATGATCTCGTGCGAGCAGACGGATCGAGGGTTACCGGCGGCATCGAGTTTACCCATGACGGCAGTCTGACGCACGCTTCGCAGGAGTTGCTCAAAAAAGGCGGCCTGCATTTGCAGGAAGTGGTGCATCACATTTCTACTACAAAAGCCGAGGAGGTTACCCGTAACGCGACGCAATACATCGGAGCGCACCGCGGCGACTTTCATCACATCCATCGCGAATTTTGGATGGATCAAAATTCGCCGTATCACGCCATTAAGAACGCGCTTAAGCTCTGGTGGGGCGGGGAACACAACACCGGCGTCGATGCGAACGGCAATTATGTATTCAACGTTTCGCATATGACGCACCACGGCTCGTATCATGGCACCCACGCACTTGATGCCAAAGACGCAATCACCAATAGGCGGCTCAAGCTTGCGTTATCGCTCTCGGATGGTACCCAGGCGCACGTCGTTGAGGTGCCAATAGATGCGCATGGCAATGCAATCATCGACCCGCATAGCAAAATCGGCAGCGTATTTTTTTATCATGACGCCGAAGGCCATGCCGTTTTCAAAGGCAGGTTTGCCGAGGTCATTGTTGGCGAAGGCACGCGGCCGGACGGAAGCCAAAACGTGATCCCGCTCGCGACATTCGAGGGCCATGGTGTGGGGAACATTCACAATACAATTGAGGTACCGAGCACCACGGACGTGCCCACAACCACCATTCTGCCGCCCGACCAGCAATACTTTATCGCGCCACCGCCCGTCATTCCCATTTGGGGCCGCGGACCGATGGAGAAGATGGAGAGACCTTATCAATATAATACCTACGAATATGGGTATGAAGGAGGGCCTCTCAAATACGACCGGCAGATGATGTCTGCATACCGAAATTTGCACGATGAGCAATCGCGAGCGGCGCTACAGCAGCATTTCGAAGAGGATCTTGAGACAAATCCGGACCCTGCTTTTCGTGAAAAATATGGATTCGTTCTGCAATATCTACGCAATCTAGAAGCATGGGATTTGGTACCCAGCGATAGACGGCGTCAGATCAATGAACATTTGTGCCTTATATATCAGATTAAAGCCGACGACCTTAATGAAGATACCGCCGCTCGCTTACGCCAAATCGAGCGGGATCGAATGTATAGAATGATAGAAAATATATTGATTGAAGAATCAAAAATCGGTTATAAGCCTTTTCCAAACGAATTTTATGAAAGTGCCCCTTTGATTAATGGGCTTAAACGGGCTGACGAAGTCGTTGTCATCCTCGATGATCCGATTGGTGACGCGGTGATATCAACGCCGGCGATTCTCGCACTCGATGCATATTTCAAACAAAATAATATCCATAAGCCAACAAAAGTAATAACACGCAACGGTGCTCTGCTTGAAAGTCTCAAAGATCAATTTCCGGAAGTTACTCTCGTTGATCCTGCCGAGAGTGAACGAGCTTTCCCGACCGAACAGCGCTATGGACAACGCTACATTATCAACATGAATAAATCGTTTGAAAATTACGCTTCTATCGGGGTGCCGAAAACGGTTGCGGATAGCTGGAAGGATCGCGGTGCCACGGATCCAAGCTGCGTTTTATCTGTTGATTGGAGTAGCTGGATGAAAGAAGAAGTGCCAAATGGTCCTCGCTTAATAAAATATGATCCCATACCGGCTCGTATTTTGCGTGGAATTGAGATCATGACCGGCCAGCGGTTGTTTGAAGATATCAATGGGATGCAAGCATACCTTGAAAAACGCAAAGATTTCCCAGAACAGGAAAGGTTGATACGGAATAAATATCACGTGGCGCCTAATGAAAAGGTTATTGTAGTTTCAGCCGGCTCCGCAGCCCGTCCGAAAGAATACATGCCGGAGAAGTGGTCCGAGCTTTTGACAGAAATCTTCAAAAAACATGCGGACGCGCACGTGCTCTTTTTGCAAGATCCTGCCGATGAGACTCGTAGGCGATATGAACCTATCATTGATGAGCTTATCAACAAGGAGCATTACAGAATATCGAAAGTTTCCGAAACACCAAGCTATTTAAATACGATCATGGCCATGGCGGATCTTGCTATAACCCCCGACACAGGGCTCGGACATTTAGCCGCAGCGGTTGGGACACCAAATGTCGTCATTGGCATTATTGGCGATCCGGTGCAATGGTCGGCTGCTAAGACCTACCGCGTCATGCATCCTCAAGCCCTTAGACAATACGCAACAGGTGGAGGAGTATATGGACCACTCTATGATCCCCGGTGGTCAGATAAATATTTTGTGATTACAGAAAATGGAGAAAGAGTTGGTGCTTCTGATGTGCCGGTAAACCAAGTGTATGAGGCGGTGAAAAAAGCGCTCAGCGCCTGACGGCACGCGCGGGCGCCACACATTCCTTTTTTCTTTCTCATGCGCTACACTAGGCGCTAATGGCCTACGACTTCAAACCGTTCGAGAAAAGAATTGCTGAGATTACGGAGCGATTGGCGAAAGAAATTTCTGCTATCCGCACCGGCCGCGCGAACGCGAACATTCTCGACAGCGTCATGGTAGAGAGCTACGGCACGCGGATGCCTCTTCATCAGCTGGCAACGATTTCGGTCGACGATCCGAAAAGCTTGCGCATTTCGCCATGGGATACAAATCTTGGCAAAGAAATAGAAAAGGCGATTACGCAAGCCAATCTCGGGCTCTCGGTCGGCATGGACGAGCGGGGCGTGCGCGTCAACTTTCCGGAGCTCACGGCCGAGCGGCGTTCACAGTTGGTTAAGCTTGCCAAAGACAAAATGGAAGAGACCCGGGCGCACTTACGCGCGGCGCGCGACGAGGTCTGGAGCGACATCCAAACGCAGGAGCACGAAGGGAAGATGCCGGAGGACGACAAGTTTCGCGCCAAAGACGAAATGCAAAAACGCGTCGATGCGGCGAACAAAAATTTCGACGACATGCTTGCGCGAAAAGAAAAAGAGATCACCAGCTAGCTTTAAGTAGCTAGCTACTCGAAAGTGGAGGGCATTTTTGAGTGGCTAGCAGCTAGAAGCTCGCAGCTATATATGACCTACGTCTTATTTATCCTCATGCTCGTGGCGCTCATACTCGTACACGAGTTTGGGCACCTCGTGATGGCGAAACTGTTCGGCGTCAAGGTGGAGGAATTTTCCATCGGCTTTCCGCCCAGAATCGGCACAATAAAAATCGGCGAGACGGATTACTCGTTCGGCTGGCTCCTCTTCGGCGGCTACGTGCGCATGCTCGGCGAGAATGAGGAGCCGAATGCAGAGGGCAGGAGCGCGGTCGCGCAAGATGAGCGCAGCTTTGCCTTCAAATCCGGCTGGAGCCAGGCAGCGATAACCGTGGCTGGTGTTCTTATGAATATTATTTTTGCGTGGGCGGTCTTTGTGGCGGTGTTCGCTATTGGCATCTCGGTTGATCCGAGTGTTCCTGATCCAGTACTCATTCCGGATACGCGCTATCTCTCACAAACGCAGGTAACCATTCTCGATACGATGCCCGGTTCGCCCGCTGCAGCCGCCGGGTTCCATGCCAATGATACGGTGATCAAGGCAACAAGCGGCCAGTACTCTCTGTCGGCTCCCATGAGTACCAAGGAGCTCCAGTCGTTTATCGCGTCCCAAGGTACCAAAACTCTCACGCTCACAGTTGAGCGCGGTGCAAAGGAACAAACCATAACGGTTAAGCCGTCCGACTCGGTCATTGCCGGAAAAGCGGCTATTGGCGTCGAACTTGGCGATATGGCCACCGAGCGGCTACCGCTCGGAGTCGCGCTCGTTGATGGCGCAAAATCAACCTGGGAAGCCGGCGTCCTTACAATAGAAGGATTCGGGCAATTTTTTGGAACTCTTTTTGCAGGTCACGCAAATCTGAACGACGTATCGGGCCCAATCGGTATTGTCGTCATAGGCGGCCAGACGCTTGCCGCAGGACTCTCGACCGCCATGATTTTTTTAGCGGCAATTTCAATCGGACTTGCGGTTATTAATTTCATTCCCATTCCGGGCCTTGACGGCGGCCGTTTGCTCATTATTCTCATCGAGCGGATAAAGGGATCGCCAATATCGCCGCACCTTCTCGAGCGCATGACGTTGGCGGGATTCGCCCTCATCATCGTATTTGCGGTATTCGTGAGCTACCACGACGTGATGTACTATATTTTATAATTCTACAAAAGATGACATTTTTAAAAGATGTCATCTTTTGCACGCTTTTATTTACAGCGAATTTCTCGTACAATGGCGCTACTATGCGCCAGAGCCAGCTTTTTACCCGCACCCGGCGCGAGGCGCCGAAGGACGAAGTCGCCAAAAACGCACAGTTGCTCACGCGCGCAGGTTTCATCCACAAGGAAATGGCCGGCGTGTATTCGTACCTGCCGCTCGGCCGGCGCGTGCTCGAAAAAATCGAAGCAATCGTCCGCGAGGAAATGAATGCCATCGGCGGCCAAGAGGTTCGCATGGCGACGCTGCATCCTTCCGAGCCCTGGAAGCAGACCGGCGCGTGGGAGGCGGTCGATGTCGTGTTCAAAATAACGAGCCGCACCGAAAAAGAATACACGGTCGGTCAAAGCGAAGAGGAGATAGCCGTGCCGCTCGCCAAAGAATATATTTCGTCGTACAAAGATCTGCCGCTCGCTCTCTACCAAATAGGGCAGAAATACCGCGACGAGTTGCGCGCCAAAAGCGGCATCATGCGCGGCCGCGAATTCACCATGAAAGATTTGTATTCCTTTCATGCGACACAGGAAGACTTCGACGGTTTTTATGTGGCGGCCAAAGGTGCCTATTTGCGCGTTTATACGCGCCTCGGGCTTACGGCAAAAGTAACCGAAGCTTCCGGCGGCAGCTTTACCGAGAAACTTTCCTACGAATTTATGGTGCTGACCGAAGCGGGCGAGGACGACATTTTGTATTGCGACGCGTGTTCATATTGCGTCAATGTCGAAATAAGCGATCAAAAAGAAGGGGGTACCTGCACGCGCTGTAATGGTGGCACACTCCATCGCGCCACCGCCTCCGAAGTCGGCAACATTTTCGACCTAGGACAAAAATACGCCAAAGATTTTTCGCTCACGTTCAAAGACGAAAACGGAGAAGACCAATACCCAATTGTCGGCTGCTTCGGCATCGGCATCACGCGCCTCATGGG
>JBOHOA010000057.1:0-7928 GCA_050730975.1 Minisyncoccia bacterium | reverse complement strand
TTAATTTATCCATGGAAATAGCTGCCATAGAGCCCCGATAATCGTTCGTAAGCATCTTTAGCGACTCTTTTTAGTTCGTCCGGATTGCTTTCGTATAATTTTATTTTTTGCTCTTCTAAAAATTTTTGCCTTGCAGCTAAACCATATGCTCCATATTGAAAAAATTCACCACCATGCGCGGTTGGGGAACTGGTGAAGCGGGCTACGGCTCCTGGCGAAACCTCCACTTCGTCATTAACCATTGGTTTGCAAAGGAGATTGCCCAAATCCTTTGATATTAGTGGCGACCACTTATCCATCATCGATTTGGCCCCAAAATAAACTGTAAATGCCTTTCCACTCGACCCTTCGCCTCCCGTTAGAAATTTGTGGTAATAACCCTCGCGCTTTAGATATTCAGCTACCTGCGGAGCATTTTCTGGCGCAACATTCAGATGAATTTTCCATCCGACATTTGCATTATTATTATAAAAAGGAAAATTGAATTTTGCCGTTTCAGGATGCTGCTTAGCATATTCAGCGGATTCTTGCGTATATTCATACGCTGTTATTTTTTCAGTGTATTTTTCCTCAAATTGCAATAGCTTCTCTCTTCCATATTTGGCTATAGAATCGTGCGTGATGGGTATGGCCTCTTTATTTTCTGGAAGCAGCTCAGATGTGCGGTGATGTTCTGTTCGTTGGTATAAATCATCAAGAGTTATAGGGACACCACGCTCCCATTTTCCGACCAGCACCATTTCAAGTTTCCCAGAAATTTGCGGCGGTTGCCATGTTCTGCCGCCATCGGTTGAAACGGAAAAAGGATGGGGTTCGCCCGCCTTTAAATTTGTTGCATCGAGTTTCATTAACCAACCTATTCCTTCTCCCCCACGCACGGACGTAACGCGCAAGATTCTTTCGTTTCCCTGGCTTTCAATTAACTCTCCGCGCACTGAACCTTTGTTGGTCTGCATATAGACCTCGGTAACCAATGCAGACAATCTCTCATTACTTTTTTGGACCTCCGGCTTATTGGCGGAAGGCGATGGGGGAGGAACTTCCATTTTTGGCATAGACAATCTAATTATGGAACGTGATCGCCAAATTGACCAGGAAGGGTATATTACCATCAATGGTTTTTTATAAGCATGAACTTTGAGAACTGGTGCTGCCCTATAAACTCTTTTGCTCGGGTCAAGGAAATAAATTTTGATAACAGCCGAGAACTAGAAGGCGGATTTTGAGCGGACAAAAATTTTTTGAAAATTATTTCATATCAGCGGAATAATTTTTTTCGATTGCTTATAAATAGTGTCAACATTTCCGTCGTATTCGATCAATGTTCCATTTGGCAATGACGCGGCTATTTTCCGCGCTCTCGCAATCGGATGAACGCCGGTATCTTTTTTGCCCCAAACAAGGAAGACTGGCATGGTCAGTTTTGCGTAGTCCACGCTGAGCTCCCATTTCTGCTCATGCATATGGGTCTTCTTCTCGACCTCGTCTTTGGAAAGCATTGAGAGGGACGTGCCACGGGAAATACACAGCAGTACTTTCTTGAAAAAGAGCGGTACGAATCGAGATCGCAGGATTTTGAAATGCCGCGCGCGGCGCTTGGCGACGAACGGCGTTACTCCGTATTCTTTCGCCATAACCGAATCAACCAAAAATAATGCGCGAACTTTTTCGGGATAGGTAAAGGCGTATGCGGTTGCAATGACGCCGCCGAACGAATTGCCGACCAATATCGGTTTTTTATATGTTCATGCGATCCAAAAATTTATCTAATAAACGCGCATAATTCTCAAAAGACCATGCGGACAATCGGGGCGTTTGCGAGCGCAAAAGGCCGGGGTGTTCGGGCGCGAGGACATAGAAATTTTTCGCAAACTCCCGCACTACTCGCGGCATCAAGCGCGACTGTGCTCCCCATGCATGGAGAAAAACGAGCGGAGGATTGTGCTCGTCGCCGGCTAAATGATAAAAAATTTTGAGGCCACCGATCTCAATCGAATGTTCCATTTTTTCCATTCTATCAGGCTGGTCGTATCCGCCCGGCAGGGATCGGCTAGGAATAATTCGCTCGCCGTCGCTCGCGGATTTTCATAGCCTTGCCTCGCGGCCTCGCGCTGCTGCGCGCGGCATCGTTCCGGCCTTCGATCCCTGCATGCGCGCAAAGCAGTTTGCGCGCTCGCTCGGATTGCTTCGCAATCCGCCCGGCAGGGATCGAACCTGCGACCATCTCCTTAAAAGGGAGCTGCTCTACCGACTGAGCTACGGGCGGGATAGTCAAATATATACCGCACATTACTGCTGGAATCTAGAGCTTGTTTGAAAACTGGGGTCCTCGCGCCACGTTTCTTTTTGGGGTAGGTTTGTAGCATGGCAGGCAAGTTATCGATAATGGCGACGCCTATCGGCAATCTTGAGGACATCACGCTTCGGGCGCTGCGCGTTCTCCGAGAATGCGATGTTATCGCGTGTGAAGATACGCGGGTGACAAAAAAGCTTCTGGCGCACTTTGATATAGCAAAGCAGTGCGTGGCGCTTCATGCCAACAGTCTGGAAAAAGATTTTGTGCGCATTGAAACATTGCTGGAAGAAGGCAAGCATGTCGTCTTTGTATCGGACGCCGGCACGCCCGGGATTTCCGACCCCGGGCTCGAGCTTGTCTCGCGCGTGCGAGAGAAATTATCTGCTTCGGCAAGGACGGCCCTTGGCGGGGTTGTCGGGGACGTTTCCGAAGTCGTCATCGAAGCTATTCCCGGCCCGTCGGCGCTCGCGGCCGCGCTGTCTATTTCGGGCCTCCGCGCGGCGGCGTTTACCTTTTATGGATTTTTGCCGCTCAAAAAAGGCCGCGAGAAATTACTCGATGAAATTGCCGCTTCGCTTCGCGCGAGCGTACTCTATGAACCACCGCATCGGATTTTGAAACTGCTCGAGTCGCTTGCAGAGAGGCTTCCGTCAGACCGGCGCGTCGGCGTATTCCGCGAACTCACCAAGATGCATGAAGAGGCTACTGTAGGCTCGGCAGCGGATGTGTTCCGTGATTTTTCCGCGCATGCTGACCGCGTTCGCGGCGAATTTGTCGTTATCGTCGAGGCACGGTAAACTAAAAGGTATGTCCAAAGAATCCGGCGTTATTGTACTCGGGCTTATCATTGCCGTGATGCCGCTTCTCGGATTTCCTCCGTCGTGGCGCGAGGCGTTTTTTATCATAGCGGGGCTTGCAACGGCGCTTCTTGGATTTTTCTTGCGCGCCGATCATTTGCACGTTGCGTCGCTTTCCGCCTCGTCGCGCCCGCGTCGCGGCAAGGGCCGCCCTTCGCCCTATCAAGAAGAGTCGCCCGCGTCTGAATAGAAGTTAGTGGATTTTCATGGATTGCGAGAGTATTATATAGATGGAACGTTTGGCATTCCTCGCCTAGAAAACGGGTTGCATTGTCGGTTAGCAGCCTGGCCCCAACGGGCAACAATGTAGAGAAGGGTCGCGGATAAATTCCCGCAGCTACGGGATATAACCCGCCATCGGGCTGGAAACGGCCCTAAAGAGGTACGGCTTCGCCCTCTCGTTGATATGTCAAACTCCGGCTCGTGCACCCAGCCAAAAAGGCCGGCTCTCTCGGGAGCCGGCCTTACCTCGGTTTGTTATAATATATAGTTGATGGAGGATCCTAATAAAGTAACCTACTTTGCGAAGACCAACACGCGCGGCCGCGAGACGCCGTTCGGCATCAAGCGCGGCGACCGCACGCGGCACATGTATGTGATCGGCAAGACCGGCATGGGCAAGTCGACGCTGCTTGAAAACATGGCCATCCAGGACATCCGCGGCGGCGAGGCGATGGCGTTCATCGATCCGCACGGTTCGACCGCCGAGCGGCTGCTTGAATACGTGCCGCCGCATCGGATCAAAGACGTGCTCTATTTTGCGCCGTTCGACATGGATTTTCCGATAGCGTTCAACGTGATGGAAGACGTCGGCTACGACAAGCGGCACCTCGTGGTCTCGGGGCTTCTGTCCGCATTCCGCAAAATTTGGGTCGACGCGTGGAGCGCGCGCATGGAATATATTCTCTCGAACACCCTGCTCGCGCTTCTCGAGTATCCCGATTCGACGCTGCTCGACGTTAATCGCATGCTCGTCGACAAGGCATTCCGCAAAAAAGTCGTCGACAATATTCAGGATCCGATAGTGCGCTCGTTCTGGGTCGACGAATTTGCGGGTTACACCGACCGTTATACGCAGGAAGCGACGCCCGCCATCCAAAACAAAATTGGGCAGTTTACGAGCAACCCGCTCATCCGCAACATTGTCGGGCAGCCGAAGTCGAGCTTCGACATCCGCCGGATGATGGACGAGAAAAAAATAATTATCATGAATCTCTCCAAGGGCCGCGTCGGCGAGGTCAACGCAACGCTCCTCGGAAGTATGCTCGTCACAAAAATCTACCTCTCGGCCATGAGCCGCGCGGATGTTCCGGCGAGCGTGCTCGACCAGCTCCCGAACTTCTATTTCTATGTCGATGAATTCCAGAATTTCGCGAACCAGTCGTTTGCCGACATTCTTTCCGAAGCGCGCAAATATAAATTGAATCTGCTCATCGCGCATCAGTATGTGGAGCAGATGGAAGAGGAGGTGCGCAATGCGGTGTTCGGCAACGTCGGGACCACCGCTTCTTTCCGCGTCGGGCCGTTCGACGCGGAGACGCTCGAGACCATTTTCCTGCCACAGTTTACCAAAGAAGATCTCGTCAATCTCGGCAAAGCCCAGATTTACCTCACGCTTATGATAGATGGTGTGGGTTCTCAGCCGTTCTCCGCGACCACGCTGCCGCCGTTTGATCCTTCGCCGGAGAACGTTGCCGAAGCGGTTAAGGAAAGCTCGCGGCAACAGTTCGGAAAGCCGCGCGCGGGAGTGGAGACGGATATTTTAGCACGCCAGGTGCCGGAGCCGCGG
This sequence comes from Minisyncoccia bacterium, assembly GCA_050730975.1. GTDB lineage: Bacteria > Patescibacteriota > Minisyncoccia > Phycocordibacterales > SBAW01 > JAKALC01. The sequence continues at coordinate 2,986 of JBOHOA010000057.1, read as the reverse complement.
CCGGAGCCGGACCGTCCGGTATTGGGCGAGGGCCGCGGGTCGCGCGAAAGGCGGCGGGAGGGCGAGAGCGCACCCGCCGGGCGCCGTGTGGAGCAAAGTGCGCCGCCTGCCTCGCAGGAGATCCGCGAGCGCCCGGCGCCACCCACGAAAGGTCGTCAGCCTACTCCGGACTTGGGCGCGCGTAGGGAAACTTCTGTACCCGAGCATGGCTCGCGCGGACGCGAGATGCCGCCGCGCGCAGCACGCAATGAGGGGGGTTTTAGCGTCCCGCCCGGCGTCCATACATTGCGCGAGGCAATAGCGCACGCGACCGGCGAGAGTGCGACAAATTCCGGAGGCGCATCCGCGCCGCGCGACCTCAAAGCGGCGCTTGCGAGTATCGCGCCGCAGGCGCGAGCCTCCGAGCCGCCGAAGGTTGAGCCACCGGCTGAGGCAGCCAAACCCCGGGCTCCTCGCGCCGGCGTGCCCGAAGACGAACTGCGCGCCATGATCGCGGTTGATACTTTTGATGAAAACGCCTAGTTCAGCAGTCCGCTTTTTCATTTTTACTTGCTATTGCCGCGCCATCGTCCGGCATCGCGGGCGCGTCGCTTGCCGACATTGTCGCGGGTTCGGCTGCGTTCGGCATCGTAATCCTCGGCGGCCTTCTTTTATCAAACGGCGGTTTACGTTTCCGGCGGCAGGAGGTGCCCGAAACCGAATATCCGGCCGATGAGTTTGAAATTATCAATGCCGCCCCGCCGAAAGAGAAATGAAACGCATTCTTACTTTTTCACTTGCGTATCTGCCGTACCTCGGCGGCGCGGAGCTCGCGATACAGCAACTGACGGATCGTATCCCCGATATCGAATTTCATCTCGTCACGTTGCGGTTCGATTCGTCGTGGCCAAAAGAAGAAAAAATAGGCAACATACTCGTGCATCGCGTCGGTTGGGGAAAGAGGCACACCGTCGCCAGTGCGACGTTCACGCCGCGCTTCTACTTTTCGAAGGTTTTTTTCGTTCCGCTCGCGGCCGCGGAGGGCTTGCGGCTTCATCGCGCGAACCACTTTGACGGCGCATGGGCGATGATGTCGTACATGGTTTTTCCGATAGTCCTTATGCGCGCGCTCGGCGCGCGGCTGCCGTATGCAGTGACGCTCCAGGAAGGCGACACGTTTGAGCGTACGTTCGGCCGCGCGCGTATCGCCCTTTTTGCACCGCTTCTTACGTACGGATTTCGAAGAGCATCGGCTGTGCAGGCGATATCGCGATTTCTCGGAGAGTGGGCGCGGGCGCGCGGATTTGAGGGCCCGGTCGAAATTATCCCGAACGGCGTTGATGGCAAAAAATTTTCTCGCGGCATTTCCGCCGAAGAGCGTAGCGCGCTGCGAAAAAAATACAGCTTGCGCGAAAGCGATACCGTGCTTTTTACCGCCTCGCGTCTCGTACACAAGAACGGCGTCGATCTCGTTATTCGCGCGCTTTCGGCCCTTCCTTTTGAGGTAAAATTTCTTATTGCCGGCAGCGGGCCCGAGCGCGTGGCGCTCGAAGTGTTGGTACAGGAACTCAAGCTTGAGCGCCGCGTGGTGGTCGCGGCGCAAATTGATAACGCAGAGCTTCCTGCACATCTGCATGCGAGCGATATTTTTATCCGCGCCAGTCGTTCCGAAGGGCAGGGAATAGCATTCATCGAAGCAATGGCCGCGGGGCTGCCGGTTGTGGCACCTTTGGTCGGCGGCATTCGGGATTTTCTTTTCGACGCGGTAAAAAATCCAGGGCAGGAGCCGACGGGTTTTGCGGTCGAGCCTGAGTCGCCGCAGTCGATTGCCGAAGTCGTGCAAACGATTCTCGCCGATCAAAAGGCCGCCGCGCGCGTCGCGCATCGCGCGCAGGAGATGGTGCTCCTCAATTATGACTGGGACGACCTCGCCAAAAAAATGTGCGATCGTGTCTTTGCGAAATTAGGTCACGCGTGACTTGTCCCAATTTCCAAATAGTAAGGCGGGGATTCATTTATTTGCCTAAACCGGGGCGCGTTCAAATCACAAAAAGATTGCGTAGAACGTACACGCGTGGTACACTCCGGCCATGCAAAAATCGGGCGTCAAAATCTCTTCGGTCAATATGAAAGAGCGCAAAGGGCTCGGCCTGCGCGCGGGCGACACCGTTCGCGTGTGGCAGAAAATCGAGGAGATAAAAATCGGCAAAGCGGCCAACAAGAAAGCAACCACTACCCGCCAAGCGCGACGCCAAGCGTTTGAAGGGATTGTCTTGGCGGTGAAGCATGGAGCCGAAGCCGGCGCCACGTTTACGGTGCGACGCGTGGCTTCGGGCGTCGGCGTTGAGAAAATTTTTCCCCTCTACTCGCCGAACATTGATTCGATAGAAATTCTCAAACGCTCGCGCGTGCGCCGCGCCAAGCTCTACTTTATCCGCCGCCAGGCCGCGCGCGATGTCAGGCGCCAGATGCGCAAAGTGAGCGCGTATGTCGCGCCCCCTATCGAAGCCGAAGAAGAGATAGTTGCAGAAACGGCTCCGGAACCGGAGGTTGCAGAAGCGCCGCAGGAAGAAACGGTTGTCGTCAGTGAGTAGCCGAACGACCGGCATAAGCCGGTTTTTTCGTTGAAAACGGAAACGAAGTCGGCTATAGTTTGCTCGTTCGCCTGCCTGCCCAGGTGGCGGAATTGGTATACGCGTATGCTTGAGGTGCATATGCCGCAAGGCTTGGAGGTTCGAGTCCTCTCCTGGGCACAGTAGTCAGCGACCCATTCATGCGTCCATGAGGCCTCGAAATCAATCGAGGTCGGTTCGCAACTGGGAGGGGTCAACGAGCGAAAACACCGAGTGAAATGCTCGGTGTTTTTGTGCGCGTTACTGTTTCAGAAATATTTTGGTCTAATGGCCATTTCATCAGTCTGTATTCCTCAGAATTTCAGTAACCATCTTTTCAATTCTTTCTTGGCTTTTGCCTCGGTGCGGCGCAAGCAAATTCTTCAAACGGCTCC
>JBOHOA010000056.1:0-21950 GCA_050730975.1 Minisyncoccia bacterium | reverse complement strand
GGCGGGTCTGTGCGTGTGCGGGAGTCGGAGCGATGTTTTGTATTTGCAAAACCGCGAGGCGGGAATATTTTCCAGCAAATTTTGTGACGACAAAATTCGACTCGTGTACGCACCCTTTAGTGAGATGGACCGAGAGGCTTCAATTCATCGCCGCAGTGTTTTTGTCGCGGCTATACCATATACGCAAAAAAGGCGGCTAAAAATCCGCCGATTACGAGTACAATCAAAACCCATACGCCGATATGTATGCCCGCCGCCTCTTGCATCTCCGTGCGGCCGGGCCCTGGAGGCGAGTCAATAGCCTCCAGCGGTAAACCCTCTTCTTCTGCGTCTTCTTTTTCGTCCATGCAAAGTTCCGTTACCGGCGCGGACGAGGGGAGTATATCGCTTGTTCGTTAAGGTGCCGTGAACGATTAGTTGGCAAGTGTGGCGTATACGATAAGGCGATGGTCGTAGGTGCCTTGCGCCGGAAGGTACGTGCCGGCGCACGTGATGAGGTTGAGCTCTCTCGCGCCAGTGCCGTTAAAGAGCGCGTCGGCGGAAACATCCGCGAGCGGATAGGTGTGCGTCGCCGTAACTTTGAAATGCTGCGTGGCGCCCGCGGTGGTCTCTATATACAGATCGTCGCCGGCTTTGAGTTTGCTTAAGTTTGCGAACGCGGCGAACACGTGGGCGTCCAAAACCGCGCTGCCAATGTCGCCGGGCGCAGTGCCTCCCGCGTACCAACCAACCTCCTTAGTGTTGCCCGGCGGCACGTCCATTTGGCCGAGCGCGTTGACGCCGACCGGCACCACCTGGTCGTTGAGATTGATCGAAGGGATGCTGAGGCGCATGGGCACTGCCGTGCCGGCTGCCGGCAAATGAAGCGGCACCGCAGCGTGCGCGACCGGAATCTCCGGCGATTCTTTTTGGGCGGAGAAGGGAAGTGCGACGAGCAGCGCCATTGCGCACAGCGAGAGCAGAATTTTTTTTTCGCATCAACCGATTCAGTATAATTTCATAAGGCGATGCTGTCTAATTTCTTCATGAAGGGCGTTCGCATTCCGAATCTGAAAGCACGGCTATTTTTCTGCTGAAAAATTCCTCGTGCTCGCGTCGTCACGCTCGCAGGGCTTTCAGATTCTGAATGCTCGCTTTGATGGTCCGCTGCGCAGGGCCTTCCAAAATCAAACGCTCGCTTTGGCCGCAAAAGCTGTGGTATATTCCCGCCATGGCTCTTGATGATCATCATAAGCATTTTGTGGGCACGGTTGCTCAAAAGGCCTTTATCGAAAAGGACGGAAAACTTTTATTGGTGCAATACCCCACAAACGATCCTTTCGTTGCCGGCACATGGGATCTTCCGGGCGGCCGGCTGCACCAAGGAGAATCGGTGATTGAAGGGCTTACGCGAGAAGTGCGCGAGGAAATTGGCGCGGAAGTTGAGGTCGAAAAAATATTGAAAACGGCCGTGAATGTTGGGCCGTCGTTTAGTGCATACGTGGTGATTTACAAAGCTGCGCTTCGCGACAGAGACCAAGAGCTTATTCCCGAGGCGGGCGAAATAGGAGGAATTGAATGGCGAGACAAAAGTGAAATTGCAAACCTTGAATTTGCGTCTGCCGGAGTCAAGGCAGCGCTCATGAATATTTTGGGGTAAGCTACAAACCATCGCCGGAGTGGTGAAATTGGTTTGATTTATTTTTCCTGCCTTGAGTGGGCGTGTGGCGGAATTGGTATACGCGTACGTCTCAGAAGCGTATGGAGCAATCCTTGGGAGTTCGAGTCTCCCCACGCCCACTCAGGGCAAGATGGTGTACGATTCAGACTCGTGTAGGTTCAAGTCCTCTTGTGCCCGCAGCGCTGACTACAAAAAATCCCGCCTTGGCGGGATTTTTTGTAGAACGGTTTTACTTCAAATGCGTTGAGACGAGCTTGGTCATCTCGAACATCGTAACTTCGCCCTTGCCGCCGAAGAGAGGTTTGAGTTTATCATCGGCCAGGATGTTGCGCTTGTTCTGCGGGTTCTGTAAATTGTGCGCCTTGATATACTCCCACATCTTCTTGACCACTTCGCCACGCGGCAGCGGCCCTTTACCCACGACCTCTTCGAGCTCAGGACTGAGCTCCATCGGTTTGAGTAATGCGGGATTTGCTTTTCGTACCATAAAATGTTCTGGTTCCCAATAATGTTCATAGTATACCGTGTGCATGGCAAGCGCGATACCCGAGCACCTTGACAAGGGGATAACGCTGGCCGGCATTCAGAGCGCGAGCCGCCGTGTTTGGTTGTAGGCATGATAATCCACGGTCAACTCTTCGTCTGGCAGAATGTCACGCGCGGCGACGAACGTTTCGCCTGCGTCAAAGGTCTCCATATTCGGATTGTCGGAATGGTTGAGATAAAAAGATTTGTCGATAGCATCGATGCCGTAATCGGGCACAAGGTATACGCCGTCCTGGAGCGCGCAAAAATCGCGCACCATATTTTTTGCCGCTTCGTCGCATGGGTACGCCTCGAGCTCCGCTTCGGGCAGTTCGATGATGTCGCCGAACGGATCGTAGTTCTTGAACGGATCGACGCCTTTTGGAATGGAGCGTATGGCGACGATGCCGACGCCGTGCGCGGTCGGCGCGAGCCGGCAATATACATGCTTAAGCGATGCGAGAAATTCTTTTTTGTTCATAACGCTCGGTTACGCCAATGTCCGCACAAAGCGAATGAATGTATCGCCCTTCTCTTCGAAATTTTTCCACACGCTGTAGCTCGGACTGGCGGTCGAGAGCAGGCAAACTTTTCCGGCCGCCGTGTGTGCGTACGAGAAGTGTACCGCCTCTTCCATGTTTTTCGTTTTGAGTATGCGCGGGAGATTTTCGCCGAACGACTTTTTGATCGCCGCTTCTATTTTTTCTCCTGAATCGGGAAAGAGCACCACATTGCGGACGCCGTGGCGCTTGAGCGCTTCGGCCAACGCTGCAAAATCATAGCCGCGGTCGGTGCCTCCGAGAAGAATAGTATCGACGTTTCCGAGCGTCTCGAGCGCAAAGATCGTGGGCTCCGGCGCGGTCGCGATCGCGTCGTCGACGAAGATAATGTTTCGATACGTGCCGATATTCGTCATTCGATGCGGTAGCGGTTCGAAAGCAAGAATCGTTTTTTGCGAAACCTCGTCCGGAATACTGAGGAGGTGCGCCACGGTGAAAGCCCCGCGGATATTGTCGGTGTTGTGTGCACCTTTTAATTTTGCGTCGGCGATATCGAACGGCATTTTTTCGATGAATGGCGCCGTCTTTATCGAAAGCGACGCCGCAAACTCCGACAGAATTTCGTACCGTTGATTAAATACCAGGACGTCGCCGTAATGCGCGTGCGCGACGATATGTTTTTTTGCCTCGACATATGGCGTAAACCCGCCGTGGTAATCGAGATGCTCGGGGAAAATGCTCGTAATTACGGAAATGTGCGGCGAGAAGTCGAGATCTCCGCACTGATAGCTCGAGAGTTCCATGACAAAAATATCATCGGGCGCTATCGGCTCTTTGAGTGCTTCGAGCGCGGGACGCCCTATGTTGCCGACTAAGTGCGCATTTTTTCCGCTCTCGCGCACCATTGCGGCGATGAGCGACGCGGTGGTCGATTTGCCTTTGGAGCCGGTAACGCCGACGACGGTGCTCTGCATCCCGTGCGCTACCAGATACGCATGAAAGATATTCGTCGCGGTCGTGTACGGTTTCGTGAGAAACCGCGGCGGCAGGCCGGGCGTTTTTATGACTATGTCCGCGTCATTTTGTTTTGCGAGATATTCCGGCCCGTCTTTTTGATCGGCGATGAGAATCTGCGCGCTCGGCACCTGCGCGCGCAAAAACGCTTCAGTCGCGCGGCCTTCGAGACCGTAGCCGAGAATGAGTACGCGCTTGTGTTCGAGATCGGAGAACTTCATACCTACAGCATAGACCGAAACGATTCCGGGACCACTGCCGCGTCGGCGTGGGTTAGGACCGATTTTTCGAGAGCCGTGAGGTCGCCGAAGCGCGATTTTTTTCGTTCAAACATTTCCATTACCGGCTCGCCGGCATATTCGCCGCGCTCTGCCGCGCGCTCGAGCGCCACGGCAGTTTCCTCAGGCGTGCCCACACATTCAAACGGTTTGAATGCTTCGAGGCCGAGAAGCTCGCGGTACAGCGGCAGCAATTTTTCGTCGGCAAAAAGGTCCTTGCTGAAAATGTCGACGACGGTGTCTTTTGGGACGAACGCCGCGAGTCCGGCAAACACAAATGCGCATTTTGGGCACGACCCGCACCAATAGGCGTGGCCGCTTCTTGCGGTCAGCGGCGCATCGAGCGAGAAATTCCGGTTGCAGCTTGAGAAAGAAGAAAAGTACTGCGGATACTCGGCGAAGCGCCGGATTATTTCGACCTCCGAGAGCGGGCGCAGAAGCGAGAATAGGTGAAGGCTCGGTGTCAGGAATCTCTGCACGTATTCGTGCGCGAGCATCTCAAACTCGAGCGATTTACTCCACTGATGATTTATCTCTTCGCCGAGATATTCCACGTTGCCGTAGTTGGCGCTTCGTTCGTTTGAAAAAACGAGATAGCGATAATCGAGAAGCGCTGCGGCAAGCAGTCCCGCGAACATATATATAGAAGACACGGGAACGTGGCCGTTGTAGACCTCGCCCGATTTTGAGAGCCGCACCATCTCTTGGTCGGGCTCGCGTTCGACGCTGACTACAGGCGAGCCCACTAAAGCGGCGGCGTTTTTTTGCACGGCTGAGGGGCGGAGCGAAAAAAGTTCAAAGTCCGTGCCGGCTTTTTTGAGAAGTTCCGCGCTTACGATAGAATCCTTGCCGCCGCCAAACGCCACAAGCGCGCGATCGCGGCGCAGGAAGTCGACCGGCACCGGCGCCTCGCGTGCGCCGGCAGGGAAGCGCACAAGCCCTCTGAAATCAATGTTGTTGCGATAAAAAAATTCGCCCAAGCCCTTGGTGTAGAGCGTGTTCCAAAAATTCGCCTGTTCGTCGGTGAGCAAAAATTCTTCTGTCGCGATCTCGGGCGCGCAGTGCATTTTGTAGTACGAGACGCCGAGCGCGAGCGACACGCTTTGAAGTAATTTCTCGTGAAGCTCTGGCGGCACCGCGCGCCAGTGCGTTTCGGTTGTGGGGAAGGTTAATTTTTCCTGAAAGGACAATCGCTCTCCGCTCTCAAGCTCCACCGCATAGGAAAAGGCGACTTTCGATGCGGCCGTGTCGAGCGCGGGGGGCAGGAATATGAAGCGTTTCGCCTTTTGCATGGAAGCACTGTATCATGGGCTTCATGCGGGTGCATATCGTGGGTGCGGGCGGCATCGGGCTCTCGGCGTTGGCACAACTTCTCAAGGAACGAGGCGACGAAATTTCCGGCTGCGACCGGAGCGCGTCGCCCGTAACCGAACGCCTTCAACGTAGCGATATATCGATATATATCGGTCACGATGCGGCACATATTTCGGGCGATTGCGATCTCGTGATTTACAGCGACGCCATTCCGGAAGACCATCCCGAACGAGCTCGCGCCAAAGAATTGGGCATCCCGCAAAAATCCTACTTTGAAGCGCTCGGTGAAATTGCGAACGAGTCAAAATGCCTTATCGCGGTCGCCGGCAGCCACGGCAAGACGTCGACGATCGCGATGCTCATCGATGTGCTCGAGGAGGCGGGTCTCAATCCGACCGCGATTGTCGGATCCTTACGCGCCAAAACGCACAGCAATTTTCGCGCCGGCGGCAACGGCTATTTTATCGTTGAGGCCGACGAGTACCTGCGGCATTTTTTGTATTTCAAGCCAAAAATTTTGGTGATTACCAACATTGATGCGGATCATCTCGATTACTACAAAGATTTGGCAGACGTGCAAAGCGCGTTTCGCGAGCTTGCCGAGAGCGTTCCGGCGCCCATAGGACCGTCCTTAAGACCGGTTTCAAAGGACGGTCCTATGGGCGGCGCACTCGCCGGCGGTTGTATTGTCTGCGATCCGAATGATCAGAATGTCGCGCCGGTCATTGGGGATTTGAAATGCACAATCATTGATTACAAAAAGTTTTACGACCCCAATCTGCCGATGCAGGCGCTGCCGCTCCAGCGCGTGAATGCTGCTGCGGCGCTTGCGGTCGCGAATGTTTTAAAAATAAATAAAGACGTCGCCAAGAAAGCGCTCGCCGAATTTGCCGGCACGTGGCGGCGGTTCGAGTACAAAGGCAAGACAAAGAATGGTGTCGAGGTGTACGACGATTACGCGCATCATCCAAAAGAAATTGCCACGACGCTCGGGAGTGTGCGCGAAAAGTTTCCGGATCGCCAAATTATCGTGGCATTCCAGCCGCACCTCTATTCGCGCACCAAGCTCCTGCTCGACGATTTTGCCCGCGCGTTCAAAGATGCCGACGAGGTTGTCATTGCGCCCATCTTTGCCGCGCGCGAAGCACCCGATCCAGAGATTTCGTCCGAACTATTAGCGCAAAAAATTTCCGAAAGCGGTACGCTCACCACAGCAGCCAATTCTCTCGATGAAGTACTTTCAAAACTGCAAGCTATAAGCTATAAGCTACAAACTCCAAGCTTAATAATTACGATGGGCGCCGGCGAGCTCTACAAGGTTGCCGAGCAGTTGACTAAATAATTTAAATAGTGTCAAATAGCTTCAGAAGTCACCACGGGAGGGCGTGATGCCCGAAGAGACCATACACCAGCGTTTCCGTCGCCTTCAGCGGGGAGGCGATTACAACGAAGCTGAAAAAATCGAGATGGAAGTTTTCTGCGCGAATTGGGAGAAAAATCAGGCCGGTGCATTCAGCGTTCGCTCGAGTTTCTTCTATTCATGGGCCGGCAACGTACTTAAGCGCGGCGACAAGTGGGCGCTTCTGCGTGGGCTGCCGGTCCGGCAGTGGCGTTTCTATCGCCTCATGAAGTATGCACGAATCGCCTCGGATCGAATGTTGAGCGCGACCGGTTATTTACTTGAATCACTTTCAGCCGACCAGCTCGACATCCGCGCGTCGATCTATCGACGTCTGTGGAATATGCACGCGCGACTCATTACGAGTGAGTGGCGCGAGGTGCTTCGGTGCGTCGAAGTAGCATTGAAGAAGACAGATATAAAACCGCATACCCGCGCGCTGCTGCATATTTCGCGGGGCTTCGCGCTCCGCGGCGTTCGTAGCGCTAGGGGTCGTAAAGATTTTATGCTAGCGGACGCGCTTATTCCGGAGATCGTCAAATCTGGAGAGTTCGGTCAATTATCGCGGGTATATAAGCACCTCGCAACTTTCTACGAAAAAGTCGGGTGGGAAAATAGAGCCGATACTTATCGCGCTTTAGCGATACAATACGCTCGCGAATCCGGGTGGACCGATCAGCTCTACAAAATGGGCGTGAAGCACTAAAAGCAACATGTGGCGCGAGGGGACACTCGCGCCGCTTTCTTTTTGAGGGCTGAAAGCATATGGGTACCGTCTTTTCAAGAAATGCAAATTCCGATGCAACCGTAAAGGCCGTATACTTGAAGTGTCACGGAGATTTATTAGACGCCTGCGAGATTCGCGCCAAAAATAATCCGGAGCAGAGGCCACCCAATTTGCCGTCGAACCCGAGCGCCGCAATCATCGGACACCATTGCGCGGCAGATGGACAAAGGGATATTCTCCAAAATACTATGATGTATCATAGTGGAAAAAAAATAGTGCTCGCCACTCCTTTGTATCCGCCGGAAATAGGCGGACCGGCAACGTTCGCAGAGATGCTGGTTAAGCATTTTTCTCCGGAAGAAATTATTCTCGTCAAATTTTCCGACGTGCGGCGTTTGCCGAAACTGGTGCGCCACGCGGCGTATTTTTGGCGTGTATTTCTTGCAGCAAAAAAAGCGGATGCCGTCTTCGCGCTCGACCCTGTTTCGGTGGGGGTGCCAGCGATGGTTGCGGCAAAATTGCGCGGCAAAAAATTCCTGGTGCGCATCGCGGGCGATTATGCGTGGGAACAAGGCCGGCAGCGATGGGGTGTGTCGCAAGAACTCGACGCGTTTGTTCGAACGCCGCAAAAATCTTTTTTCGTGCGATTTTTTCAGCGAGTGCAGACGCGCGCTGCGCAGGCAGCCGATCGCATCATCGTGCCGAGCGAATATTTCAAAGGTATCGTTACCGCGTGGAATCCGGCACTTTTGCAAAAAATTGAAGTTATATATTCGAGCGTCGAATTGCCGCCAAAACTGGAAGCGCCGACAAATCGACGCCTGGGCTTTTTAATCGTCTCGTCCGGCCGGCGCGTGCCGTGGAAAAATTTCGACGGAATCGAGCGCGTCGTCAAACGGGAAGCGAATTGGCATTTTTCCCTTGTCGAAAATTTGCCGCGCCCGCAGGCGCTCGGTTCTGTCGCGGCGGCCGACGTCTTTGTTCTCAATTCCACGTACGAAGGTCTTTCGCATGCGCTCATTGAGGCGATGTTGCTCGGCGTGCCGATCGTGGCAACGAACGTCGGCGGCAATCCGGAGCTCATCGCGGACGGTGCGACCGGGCTTCTCGTGCCGCCTCACGACGACGAGGCGCTCTATGCGGCATTGAAAAAAGTGGCCGATGATCCCGAGGCCGCGCGCAAACGCGCGAAGGCGGCCGAAGCTCGGGCCCGGGAATTATTTTCTTCCGAACGGGCACTGCGGCAACTTCAGAATCTTTTTAAAAAAATATGAACGTCCTTACGATAACCGGCGACAAGAGTTTCGGCCCGGGCAACAAGCGCTACGAACTGCAGCGCGCGCAGGTCGACGAGCTTGTGGCCGTATACTGGGGCCGCAGCTCGCTTTGGCCAAAAATTCCGCAAGGAACATTCGATGTCGTAACGAGCCAAGATCCGTTTTTTCGCGGATTATTTGCCTGGCATGCCGCGCGCACACGCGGCGCGAAACTGCACATTCAGGTGCATACGGATCTCGACGCGCAACCGCTACTTCGGCATGTGCTTGCGCAAATTGTTCTGTGCCACGCAGACGGCATTCGGGTCGTGTCGGAGAAGCTGAAGGCGCGAGTCGAGAAAGTCGGCGTTCGCGCGCCCGTTTCGGTGCTGCCGATTTTTATCAATGTTTCGCGTTTCCGGTCGCCAGTACGCAAATCGCACGAGGGCAAAAATATGCTCTGGGTCGGCCGCTTCGAAGAAGAAAAAGATCCGCTTGCCGCGATTTCAATTTTTGAAAAGGTTCGTCGCGAAACTCCCGATGCAAAATTAATTATGCTTGGCAAAGGATCGCTCGAAGCTCGGCTCAAAGACGAGGCAAAAAATCTGGCTGTCGAATTCCCCGGCTGGCAGGATCCGATTCCGTTTCTTGAGAAAGCGGATGTCGTTCTCTCGACTTCCAAACACGAAAGCTTCGGCGCGTCGATCGTCGAAGCGCTCGCCGCCGGCGTGCCCGTCGTCGCTCCCGATGTCGGCATCGCCCGCGAAGCGGGTGCGTTCGTCGTGTCAAGAGAAGGACTCGCGCAAAAAGTTATCGAGGTCTTACAATCCGGCGTCCGCGCCGAATTGAAATTGCATCTCTCAAATGCCGAGGAATGGGCGAGGGCGTGGTATATCGATATATCGATAGGTCTTGAGAAACGCGGAACTGGCAAAAAAGACATTCCTCAAATTATCAAAGACGTCGGATTTGATTTTGATTGGGATAATGAAAAAGTGTGGGCGCTTGATGTGCCAACCGAAGAAATGGATATCACTGAGCTCGCGTGGCATTTTGATGTGCCGTTTTTGTGGGAAGATGGTGTCTACAATCTCACGCCGCGAGAGGTTATCGAACATCCCAAGGCGCATGAGAAAGAGTATGACCGCACGATGCGCGCTGACTTTGCACATCCGATAGAGATTATGCACAACAAGGAGCGATGGCTTATCCTTGACGGTTTGCATCGGCTTATGAAAGCGTCGATGCTCGGCGACAAAATCGTGCGCGTACGGAAAATCTCGCGAGAGCGGATCCCGGAAATCTTGCCATAGCGCGGCCGGTCTTTTTAGTGTACGCGAGGTGCAACCTTAATCCCGGGTCTCGGGTTTTATTAAAGCAGTGAAGAAGAATACAGACGAGTCGGCGGTCGGCTTTATTGGTCAGGGATATATCGGCAAGAATTACGCGGACGATTTCGAGCGGCGCGGCCTCACGGTGGTGAGGTATGCGCTCGAAGCGCCGTATATCGCAAACAAAGATAAGATCGCCGAGTGCGATATTGTTTTTATCGCGGTGCCTACGCCCACCACACGGCGTGGATTCGACAGCTCAATTGTAGAGGATGCGATCGGCCTCACGCGTCGGGGGAGTACGGTCGTTATCAAATCGACGCTTGCGCCCGGCACTACCAAGCGCTTGCAGGAGCGGTTTTGGGACCGGTTCGTATTTCATTCGCCAGAATTTCTCTCCGAGAAAACTGCGGCCGACGACGCCACTCACCCGAAGCGCAACATCATCGGCACGCCGCGCGACACGCCGGCATATTGCAGGAGAGCCGAAGCTGTGCTCACGCTTTTGCCGCGCGCGCCGTACGAGCGCGTGCTGGATTCGACGGAAGCCGAACTCATTAAATATGCGGGCAATGCGTTTTTGTACGTAAAAATTCTTTTTGCAAATCTTATGTCCGATATGGCCGAGAGTCTCGGCGCGGATTGGGATGCGGTGAGCGAAGGTCTTGGCGCTGACCCGCGCATTGGACCCACACACTTGCGTGTGCTCCACCAAAGCGGGCACGCGGGCGCTCTGCCTGGACGCGGCGCGGGAGGCCACTGCCTCATTAAAGATTTAGCGTCGCTGCGGATGCTGTATGAGGAGCTTATGCCGGAAGACGCAAAAGGGGCCGGTATACTGCGGGCGCTCGAAGAAAAAAACATTGAGCTTTTGCGCGGGAGCGGCAAGGATATCGAACTTTTGAGTTCAGTGTATGATTGAGCTGCTATGCGGCTCCTCATTACAACCCAAGCGGTCGACCGGAGCGACCCGATTCTCGGGTTTTTTTGCCGGTGGATTGAGGAGTTCGCGAAGCACTGCGAAAAAGTAACCGTCATTTGTTTGCGCGAAGGGGAGCACGACTTGCCGGACAATGTGCGCGTGTATGCCTTAGGAAATTTTCACATTGCGCGCAAAATTATCCGGGCGGTTCGTTTTTATCGATTGTTGTGGGGACTGCGCCGCGATTACGATGCAGTATTTGTGCACATGAATCCGGAGTACGCGGTGCTCGGCGGATGGTGGTGGTGGCTCGCGGGCAAAAAAGCCGGGCTGTGGTACACGCATAAAAATGTTGATTTCAAATTGCGCGTTGCAGAGAAATTTGTGGACGTTATCTTTACCGCGTCGAAAGAGAGCTTCCGTTTGCCGACGAAAAAATTACAAATCATGGGGCACGGTATCGATACGGATTTTTTCTGTCCGGACGCGGGCGTTGCGCGCGGCACGCACTGGCTTTCCGTCGGCCGGCTCGACAAAACGAAGCGCCACGACGCGGCCATTCGAGACGCGGGCAGCGCGGGCAGGGCGCTCCGTATTGCAGGCGAAGGATCGGAGCGGGAAAATCTTGAAGCGCTCGCGCGCGAGATAGGCGCCAGGGTCGAATTTCTCGGCGGCATTTCGCAGGAGCGATTGCGCGATGAGTATCGCCGTGCGGCGCTTCTCGTGCACCGGAGCGCCACGGGCTCGCTCGATAAGGTTGTGCTCGAGGCTGCCGCCTGCGGTTTGCCCGTCGATTCGAGCGATTCAGCTATTCTGCGCCTGCCGCTTAGCCCCGCATACGTTGAAGCGCATCATTCGCTCGCGCGTCTCGTGCCGCGCCTTATCGCGTTCTTATCATGACCGTCTGTTTTTTTGGCATCTACGATCCCGAGTACGAACGCAACCGCGTGCTCACCACGGAGCTTGCGGCAAAACGGCGTCTGCGTCATCGAGTGCCGGGTCGATCCGAAGCGGCATCGTGGTTGGGCAAAATACCGCGCGCTTCTCTCGGCCGCACGCGCGGCGCGGCGCGAAAAAATCGATTTTGTGCTTGTTGCGTTTCCAGGCCACACCTTGGTATGGCTCGCGCGCGTGCTCTTTCTGCGACATTCGATCGTGTTCGACGCTTTTCTTTCGCTCTACGATTCGAACGTTTTTGACCGCAAGACGCACCGCAAGGGAAGCACGGCGGCGCTCATGGATTGGCTGCTCGATTTTTTCGGCTGCCATCTCCCCGGCCGCGTGCTTCTCGACACCGACGCGCATATCGATTATTTCGTCCGCACCTTCGGCGTGCGCCGCGAAAAATTTCTCCGCGTGTGGATCGGCGCGGACACCGCGGTATTTCCGAGGCGCGCGGTGGCACTCCCCGAACCATTCACCGTTCATTTCCACGGCTCGTTCATCCCGCTTCAGGGCGTCGAATATATTCTCGAAGCCGCGGCACTCCTCAAAGGCGAATCTATTCGCTTCCGTCTTGTCGGCGAAGGGCAGCAGTTCCGGCACATGCGGGCGCGGGCCGAAGCGCTTGGCCTCACGAACACGGAGTTCGTCGGCCGCGTGCCGCTATCGAGCGTCGCCGACTACGTCGCCGCGTCACACCTATGTCTCGGTATTTTTGGCGACACCGATAAGACCGCGCGCGTCATCCCGAACAAAGTATTTGAGTGCGTGGCCATGGGCAAGCCGGTCATTACCGCCGATACGCCGGCTATTCGCGAACTTGAGGTGTACGGCCCGCTCCCGCTTATACTCGTGCCGCGCGCCGACGCCCGGGCGCTCGCGACGGCAATTCGCGCACTCATGCGCGATCCCGCACGATGTGCGGCGCTCGGCCGCGATGCGGCGGCGTTTTTCGATCAGCATCTCTCGGCGCGCGATATCGGCCGCGAGCTCATGAATGCGCTTTGCGGCAACGCGCCTAGCGGCCTATAATCGAACCCATGTCCGCAGACAAGTCGCCGAAGGCATTTTTGGTAACCGGCGCGGCCGGTTTTTTGGGCAGCCATCTTTCCGAGGCGCTGCTTGCGCGCGGCGCGCGCGTTGTCGGCGTCGACAATCTCATCGGCGGCTACCGCGATAACGTGGCAGTGGGCGTCGAATTTCACGAGCTCGATTGCATCGACCGCGACGCGCTCGCGGAGCTCATGCACGACATCGATGTTGTTTATCATTGCGCGTCGACGGCGTACGAAGGCCTCTCGGTTTTTTCGCCGCACCTCGTGACGCAAAACACGTACGGCATCACGCTCTCAACGCTCTCGGCCGCTATAGTGGGAGGGGTCACGCGTTTTGTTTTTTGCTCGAGCATGGCCCGCTACGGCACGCAAGCGACGCAGCCGTTTACCGAAAACATGACGCCGGCGCCGCAAGATCCCTATGGCATCGCCAAGTACGCCGCGGAGCTCTCGGTGCGCGAATTGTGCGAAACGCACGGCCTCGAGTATGTCGTCGCTGTGCCGCACAACATCATCGGGCCCCGGCAAAAATACGACGATCCGTATCGCAACGTCGCGGCCATCATGATTAATCTCATGCTCCAGGGCCGGCAGCCCATCATTTACGGCGACGGCGAGCAGAAGCGGTCGTTTTCGTTCGTGGGCGACGTCGTGCATCCGTTGGTTGAAATGGGCGTGCGCCCGGGCCTCTCGGGCGAAGTCATAAATATCGGCCCAGACGAAGTGGCTACCACGATAAACGAATTGGCTGAGACGATAGGCCGGCTGCTCGATATCAAGGTACAGCCGCAGTATTTGCCCGACCGGCCGCGCGAGGTGAAAGTGGCGACCTGCAGTGCCGAGAAAGCACGCCGTCTTCTCGGCTACCGCACGACCACGATGCTTGAAGATGGCCTCGCTGACATGATTGCGTACATCCGCGCTCGCGGGCCAAAACCGTTTACGTACCACCTTCCGATTGAGATTGTTTCCGACAAGACGCCGCGTTCGTGGAAAGAGAAACTGTTTTAGTATGGCGAGGGTTGCGAACATGGGCAAAGAGCCGCACGCGCTCAGAATCGCTTTTCTCTTTACGAGTTCACGGGAGGGCCTGCTTGAGGCCGTACGGTCAGGGAAGGAACCCGATACGGCGCTGCGCGGCTTAAATTACCTGCCGTATGCGGATGCGGTAAATATGGACGAGGCGCGGTATTGGTTTTTTCTTTTGCCGCGCCTCATGCGCTACGACGTAGTTATCGCGTCGGATGCGTTGCCGCTCGGATTTTTTGTATCGGTTGCGAGTCGAATACGCCGTCGCAAAACCCGCTTTGTATATCTCGCCATCACCACCTCAACGCTTTTGCGGCGGCACGCACGGCATCCGTTCAAACGATTCGTTCTTAAACGTTTCTGGAAAAGCTACTGGCGAATCATTTGCATTTCTTCGGCGCAAAAGAGAGATTTGGAGCAGTTCGGGATGCTACCTGAGCAGCTTGAGCTCATCCCTTTTAGCATCGACGCGGCGTATTATGGCGCTACTTCGGGAGGGCGCGAAGAGCGCTTTATTTTGAGTGTCGGGCGCGATGCGGGCCGCGCGTATGCGACGCTGCTCGAAACGGCGCAACGCCTCAAGTACCCATTCGTCATTGTGGCGTCGCAGAAGGTGTTGCCGCCGGGCACGCCACTCCCGGCGAACGTCTCCGTGCGATACAATTTGGCCGCCGAAGAAATACGCGCGCTCTACGCGCAAGCGCGCATGGTCGTCGTCGTGTCGAAGCCGGAGTCGGAGCCGGTCGGATCCGATTGTTCCGGACAAACGGTCGTGCTCGAAGCGCTCGCGGCAAAGAAGGCGGTCGTCGTCACTGAACGCACATGGATTACCGACTACCTCGTCCCCGCGGAAGATCTTTCCGTCGTTTCGCCGAACAGTCCCGTTATGCTCGCTGCTGCCATACAACAGCTCTGGCAGGATGGAGGCCGGCGAGGGCGTCTCGCAGCTTCCGGACAAACAAAAGTCCGCGCGCTATACACCATCGAGGCCTTTGCCCGTTCGCTTGAAAAATTATTCTCGCAAATTCGGGAATAAAAAATTGTGACTTCGCCCACGCGCTCATGCCGACTGAGAGCGACTTCTTTTTACCCGGCCACAGGCGTGCTATCATCCTGATACTGATGTGGCTCGGAAAGCCGTTCTTTTTCGGTGTTTTTCAAAAATTTATAGGTCGCAGCGGCGCTTCATGATTCCGTGCGCGACCCGGATTGCGGCATAATTTTATGCAGGCCATGACTATCCTCTACATCGCCAACATACGCTTGCCGACCGAGAAGGCGCACGGCGTGCAAATCATGAAGATGTGCGAGGCGTTCGCCCGGGCGGGCGCCGCGGTGGAGCTTGTCGTGCCTACCCGCAAGACGTCGATTGCAGAAGATCCGTTCGACTATTACGGCGTTGCGAAAGTTTTTTCAATAACGCGCTTGCGTGTGCCTGATACGGTCGCGTACGGCCAGCTCGCTTTTTTGCTGCACGTTGGTTTGTTTGCGATCGCGGCGCGGCGCTATGTCCGACATTCGAAGGCGAACATTATCTACTCGCGCGATCCGGCACTCTTTTTCTTTGGAGCGTTTCCTAACACGATACGGGCGGCATGGGAGGTGCACACGCGCCCCACAGAGCGCATACTTCGCCGCATGCGCCGGCTTCCGGTTGCGATGGTGGCCATTTCGAACGGGCTCAAACAATTCCTTGTTGGTCATGGTATTGCGCCGGAGCACATTATGTTCGCGCATGACGGTGTTTCTCTCGCCGAGTTCACCCTAAGCGAGAGCAGAGAAACGATCCGGCGGGCGCTCGCGTTGCCGCAAGATAAAGTGCTAATTGCGTACGTGGGCAAATATCGCACCATGGGCGAGTCAAAAGGGGTCGAGCAAATCATCGAAGCGGTCGGTCGCCTGCATGCGGCACGTCCGAATATCGGACTTCTGTTGGTCGGCCTCAATGCCGACGAGATGGATGATGTGCGGGCATTATGCGATCGGGCGGGACTTGCCCCTGACGCCGCGTATCTTGTCGGGCATGTCGAGCACACCAAGGTACCTCGCTACCTGAAAGCCGCCGATGTCCTCGTGATGAATTATCCGAATACGCCGCACTATGCGCATAGCATGTCGCCCCTGAAGCTCTTTGAGTATATGGCGTCCGGCGTGCCAATGGTTTCGAGCGACCTGCCGAGTATTCGCGAAATGCTGAGCGAGCGCACGGCTCTTTTGGTGCCGCCCGGGCATACGGAAGCGCTTGCCGCTGCGCTCGAGCGGGTGGTCGTGGATCCTACAGAGGCGGCAAAGCGCGCAGCCGCTGCGCGGGCCGAAATAGAGCGCTACACATGGGAGCGCCGCGCGCGCGACGTTTTGGAATTCATGGCATTATGAATATTTATTCATAATCGAGCAGTGCGGCCCTGCTTCCAGATGGGATCGCTATTCGCAGGAATTTTGCCGTGCGCGGCAGCGCGTCGAGCGGTATACTTGGGACGCGCGCGGTGCTAATTTTACGGACTCTGAACCAAGTCGACAATGAACGATACTAATGCGTCCATAAAAAAACGCTTTCGGGTGGTTGCCGCCTCGCGTACGTTTCGGAATCTGCGTGAGGCGTTCGACCTGGAGCGTAGAGCCGTGTTCGATATCGGTTGCTCGTACGGCGAATTTCTTGCGCACTTCGGGCCTGGAAGTGCGGGAATTACCATTGCGCCGGAAGAGTCGGCGTATGCGCGAGGGTGCGGGCTCGACGTCATTGTGGGCAACATCGAAGATCCACTCTTTACGCAAGCTGTTGGACGCCGTTTCGATGCGGTATTCGCGAATAATATCTTCGAGCACCTGTATTCGCCGCACGCGTTCCTCCTCGGTGTCAAAACCTTGCTCACTCAGGACGGTGTCCTTATCCTAGGCGTCCCGTGTGTACCGAAAATCGTGTCCTTCATGCGAGTACAAAAATTTCGCGGTGCGCTGGCGAGCCAGCATATCAATTTTTTTACGCGCGATACGCTCCGGCTAACCGTCGAGAGTGCCGGATGGACAGTGGAGGACGTGCGCGGTTTCCGTTTCGGGTCGCGTACCGCCAACCACGCGATTAATTTCGTGTATCCGCATTTTTACGTCATTGCGCGACCGGACGCTACGTTTGCGTATTCTGAAAAAAGGCAAAAAGAATTGCGCGGATACCGTTCGATTTAGGCAGATTCGTTCCTCACACATGAGCCCAAGATTCACTGATGCCTACATAGTTGCCGATTGCTGCGCGCGATTCCCGTTGCGCGCTATGGCGCGCGTGTGTTCGGCAACCGAAAACTATTCTTATCGCGCCAGCCGTAGAGTTCGGCTACGGGGGGTGTGCAGGGACGCTGATTCTCCGGAGGAGATCGTCCACGCTATTAACCTAGCTGCGAAACGATGACTGTCGTAATATGTCTAAGTCTATGCGGGAAACCATACTCATTACCGGCGGAGCCGGATTCATCGGCTCCAATCTCATCCGATACCTACGCAAGCATTTTCCGAAGTCAAGGATAGTGTGCTTTGACGCGCTCACCTATGCCGGACACCGAGAGAATCTCGAGGATTTGCCGAACGGGAGCGATTTTATATTTGAGTGTGGCGATATCGCCGACGAAAAGAAAGTACAGCAAATAGTATCGCGCTATCAACCCGAGTACCTCATCAACTGTGCAGCCGAAACGCACGTGGATAGGAGCATTCACGGGCACGCGTCCGATTTCGGGCGCACGAACATTATCGGGACGCTGACTCTCTTTAATGCGACGCGGACCGATAGGCATCTCAAAAAGTTCATTCAAGTGTCTACCGACGAGGTTTACGGAACGCTCGCACTTGGTTCAAAAAAAAAGTTTACTGAACGTTCACCACTTTCGCCGAATTCTCCATACGCAGCATCGAAAGCGGCGGCGGATTTGCTCGCGCATTCATTTGGCACGACATACGGTCTTCCGGTCATCATAACGCGCTCTACCAACAACTATGGTCCGTATCAACATCCGGAGAAATTCATTCCTTACTCTATGTCTCGGCTGCTTGTAGGAAAACCTGTTGCACTGTATGGTGACGGGCGGAACGTGCGCGATTGGATACACGTCGAGGATCACTGCGCGGCTCTCCTACATGTCTTGCGGCGCGGCAAGCCGGGCGAAATTTACAACATCGGTGCGTCAGAAGAAATGAGCAATCGCATGCTCGCGCGCAAGCTTTTGGCCGTCATGGAGATGCCGGAGACATTTTTGTTTGGAGTTTCTGATCGCCCCGGACACGACCGCCGGTATGCGCTCGATACGTCGAAAATCCGCAGAGAACTCGGCTGGAAACCGCGGCACTTGCTCAAGGATTCACTCCGGGATACTGTGGAATGGTATCTGAACAATCAGCCGTGGGTACAGCAGGTCATGAAGCATTCTGATCCCGCGAATCCGCACATAAAAGACTAATTCATATGAGAGGCGTCATTTTGGCGGGAGGACTGGGAACGCGACTCTACCCGCTCACCAACATAACCAACAAACACCTCCTGCCGGTGTACGACCAGCCGATGGTCGCGTACCCACTTGAGACGCTCAAGCGTTCAGGCATTACTGATATCATGATTGTCTGCGGGCGGGAACACGCAGGACACTTTATGAACTTCCTCGGTTCTGGCAAGGAACATGGCGTGAAGCTCTCGTATGCTCTTCAGGACAAGAACAATGGTGGCATCGCCGATGCGCTTTCGTATGCTGAAGATTTCATCGACGGCGACTCCGTCGCAGTCATCCTCGGCGACAATATTTTCCAGCATGACTTCAAAAAAGCAGTGCACCGCTTTGCAAGCGGCGCACTGGTCGCACTCAAGAAAGTGAAAGATCCACGTCGCTATGGCGTCGCGGTGTTTTCCAAAGACGGCAAAAAACTGTTGTGCATCCAAGAAAAACCGATACGGCCCAAATCAGATTTTGTGCAGACTGGATTTTATCTTTTTGATCGGAACATTTTTGAGATCATCCACACCCTGAAGCCGTCCGCGCGTGGCGAACTCGAGATAACCGATGCGGTGAATCGTTATATAGAAGCGGACGAGCTTTCATTTAACCTCGTACAAGGCGCGTGGTTCGACGCGGGCACGGTCGATTCATTACTCGAGGCCGCACGTGCAATTCACACTTGGCGGGAAAAAACATGAGCGAGTCATTTTTTGTCATTACCGAGCTCGAGTTGCCGGGTGTTCTTTTCATCCGGCCGAAGGTACAGTTAGATAACCGTGGTTTTTTTGCAGAAACGTTTCGCGAGGAAGCCATGGCCGCCGCTGGCATCACGCGCCCGTTCGTGCAGGATAATCTTTCTTTTTCAAAAAAGGGCGTCTTGCGCGGCCTGCATTTTCAGCGTCCACCACATGTGCAAGCAAAACTCGTGCGGTGCGCGGCCGGGAAAATATTTGATGTCGTCGTTGATTTTGAACCCGAGTCGCGAACGTTTGGCAAAAGCACGTCGGCTGTGCTCTCGGGAAAAATGCAATGTATGCTATATGTTCCGGGGCGATATGCGCACGGGTTCTGCGCTCTTTCTGGCGAAGCCCTGGTAGAATACAAAGTGGATGATTATTACCATCCCGAAAGTGCTTCAGGAGTACGCTATGACGATCCCGCGTTCGATATTTTTTGGCCGATGCCGGATCTTATTTTGTCCGAGCAAGACAAGAACTGGCCGCTATTCAAAAAATGATGAACAATGTGAATGGGGATGACATATTCGCGAATACTTTGATAACTGGTGCCGGCGGCATGGTCGGAAGCTACGTTGATTTTGGCATTCGCACCGACCACCGGTTGCTCGATGTGACCGATCCCAAAGAAGCGCTTGCGGTGTGCAGGCAGTATTCGCCAAAATTTATAATCCATCTCGCCGCAGAAACAGATTTTGATCGCTGTGAGCGGGATATTGTACGGGCCTATATGGTCAACGGCGTTGGCGCGTACAACATGGCGTGCGCTGCGCGCGCCGTAGGCGCTAAAATGGTTTATGTGTCCACTTCAGCCGTGTTTGACGGCACAAAGGCGCTACCGTACGAAGAATCCGATGTTCCGTATCCGCAAAGTCACTACGGACATTCAAAATACCTGGGCGAACTCGCCGTTGCCGAACTCGTCGAAGACCATATTATTGCGCGTATCTCATGGGTGTTTGGTGGCGGCGAGGCGAAAGATCAAAAGTTTGTCGCTAAAATAATCAAACAGTTGGATAAGCCGGTTATTAAGGTTATAGCAGGAAAGCGCGGTTCGCCTACGTACGGTAAGGATCTTGTCGCTGGTTTCAAACGACTCATGACGGACGGGAAGTGCGGCATTTTTCACATGAGCAACGAGGGCGCACCGACGCGCGCTGACGTGGCCCGAGAAATAGTGCGCAGCACCGGCTCCTTGGCGCACGTGGAGGAGGTGGATCCAAGCTTCTTTTCATTCGCGTATGCAGACCGGCTCGATAACGAAAGCATGACCTCGCGCATTTCCTACATGCGTCCGTGGCAGGAAGCACTCGGTGAATACATCAAGACGGAATGGTCCGACTCCATCCGCGCATAAAAAATGGAACACTGCACGCATAATACAAAGTGTCGTATCTGCGGGAGTGAAAATCTCGTGAAAGTTCTCGATCTAGGTACGATGCCTCCCGCCAATGCCTACCTCCGCAAAGAAGATTTAGGCAAGCCGGAACCGGAATATCCACTCGCGTTGTATTTTTGCCGAGAATGCTCGCTAGCGCAGCTGCTCGACGTGGTTAGCCCCGAGATATTGTTCAAGAACTATCATTTTTTGACCGGCGCGAGCCAGCCCTCCGTCGAACATTTTTGCGCATATGCCGGCCGAATCAAAACTTTCCTCGTCAAAAAAACCGACCTCGTCGTTGACATAGGCGGCAACGACGGCGTGCTTTTGAGTTTTCTCAAAGACCATGCGCGCGTGTTGAACGTAGATCCGGCGGACAATCTCGCAAAATTATCCGAAGAGAAAGGCATCCCGTTTCACCCGGCATTCTTTAGTTTCCACGTCGCCCAAGACATCATAGGAAAATATGGACATGCAAAGGTTGTGACTGCCAACAACGTCTTTGCCCATGTCGACGCCTTGCGCGATGCGTTCGCCGGCGTAGCGGAGCTCATAGGAGAGCACGGTGTCTTTATTTTTGAGGTGCATTGGGCCAAACACCTCGTCGAAACGGGCTGTTTCGACCAAATCTATCACGAGCACCTCTGTTTTCACTCTCTGCACGCGCTCAAGCGGCTTACCGAACTTTCCGGCATGCAGATTTTTGATGTGGAAATAGTGCCGATGCAAGGCCAGTCGCTCCGGGTTTACGCAGCGAAGAACCGCGCGGCGGAGCCAAGCGTCGACCGAGTACTCGCCGTTGAAAAAGTCGCCGGACTTACGCAAGAAGACGGTTTTCAGGCCTTTGCAGAGGAGGTGAGGGAAAACAAACGAACGTTGCTTGAACTATTGCGCAAGCTGAAGGGGGAGGGGAAGAAGATTGTCGGTTACGGCGCGCCCGCGAAAGGCAACACACATCTAAATTATTACGGCCTAGGTCCCGAGACGTTCGATTATCTCACCGACACGACGCCGCTCAAGCAAGGCCTTTATAGCCCGGGGACGCACATCCCGATAGTCTCGCCCGAGCAATTGTATGCGGCCACACCTGATTACGCGCTCGTTCTTGCATGGAATTTTGTGGATACCATTCTCAAGAAAGAACAACCACTTCGCGAGAAGGGTATGAAATTTATCCTTACTATCCCAGCGCTGCAGGTCCTCTAAAAAGCCATGACCGTCCATTTTTTTACGAAAGGCGACGCAACGGCGGGATCATCGCGGCTCCGAGCGTTTTTCGTCGCCGAGTCTCTTCAACAGCTTGGCGTGAACGCTGTCGTGCATAATCCATCGACTATGCTCGTGTCCGCGACGAGGTGGCCGCGGAAATTCTTTTCTCTTGCAGCGTATCTCCACATTCTTTGGG
>JBOHOA010000055.1:0-15517 GCA_050730975.1 Minisyncoccia bacterium | reverse complement strand
AGATAAAAGATGTCGCCCGGATAGGCCTCGCGGCCCGGCGGCCGGCGCAAGAGAAGCGAAAGTTGCCGATACGCGACCGCGTGCTTCGAAAGGTCGTCATAAATAATGAGCGCGTTTCGCCCGCGGTCGAGAAAATACTCGCCGACCGCGGCGCCCGCAAACGGCGCCAAGTATTGCAGCGACGCCGGAGCGCTCGCGCCCGCGTCAACAATAATGGTGTACTCCATCGCCCCACGCTCGCGGAGCATGGCAACGAGGCGCGCGGTCTTGCTCTCTTTTTGCCCTATAGAAACATAAATGCACACCGGCCGCGTCTCTTTGGGCTCGGAGAGTTGATTCAGAATCGTGTCGGTCGCGATGGTCGTTTTGCCCGTGTAGCGGTCGCCGATAATGAGTTCGCGCTGGCCGCGACCTATCGGGATCATGGAGTCGATGGCCTTGATGCCGGTATGCAAGGGCTCGTTCACCGACTGACGGTCGATAACGCCGTAGGCCGCGCGTTCAATCGGATTGCGATCGTTCGCTTTGATGGTGCCAAGTCCATCGAGAGGCTCGCCGAGAGGATTCAC
The DNA here is from genome assembly GCA_050730975.1 of Minisyncoccia bacterium. GTDB lineage: Bacteria > Patescibacteriota > Minisyncoccia > Phycocordibacterales > SBAW01 > JAKALC01. The sequence goes on along the minus strand of JBOHOA010000055.1, from coordinate 14,948 downwards.
GACGCGGCCGACGAGCTCAGGCCCCACCGGAATCGAGAGAATTTCTCCGGTCGACACGACGCGCATGCCCTCGGACACGGCGCCCGCGTCGCCGAGAATAATGGCGCGCACGGATTCTTCTTCGAGATTGAGAATGACGCCAAAGAGATCCTCGGCGCGCTCAATCGCCTTCGGAAGCGGCGTATGCGCTGCCGCTTCGAAGCGAACCATTTCGGACATCACGGCGCCCGCGAGACCTTCTATCTCGGCGACGCCGTCGCCTACCGCAACGACCGTGCCGACCCGCATCTCCGGGGGCTCCGCGGAGGGTTGGAATTCCTCGATTTCTTTTTTGAATTGTTCGATGAGGTTGTTCATAGCAATTTTCCAGGTATCAACGTTACAATTTCCAATACGTTTTCAAGTCAGCACGGAATCTCGCAGATAGTTGGAACATTGAAAAATTATTTGAAATTGCACATTGATAATTTAAGACGAAATCAACTTCCTATAAAGCTCGACTAGCATCCGCATCCGTCGCTCCTCCTTCGTGCTCAGCCCCGCGCGGGCTTGACGCTCAGCTCCAACCTCAAGCGCGGTATATGAGTCGACAACCCTTCTGAGAAGCTTTTCGTGGCCGCGACGCGCGAGCACGCCGCGCAGATTTCTGAAATAGTGGGAAGCGCGATCGGGATTTTTCGCCACAAGTTCGCGCAGGGCTCTGGCATATTGTTCGGAGAGTTGCATAAAGACAAAATGGCACGAACGATGAGCGACTACGACGCCGAGGTCTTCTCAAGCCCGAGAACGATGAGTCTCGCAACCTCTTTCTTTGATTCCTCAAGAACGCGCGCTTTTTCTTCGCGCGCCGCTGCTTCGGCTTCGGCAACAATACGCGCCGCGTTCGCCTCGCCGGCCGCGATAAGCTCGCGCTCGCGGTTCGCGGCCGCCGCGCGAGCGTTCAGAAGGATTTCGTCGGCCTGCCGGCCCGCTTCGGCGAGCTGTGCCGCGCGCGACCCTTCTATTTCTTGCAAGGTCACCTCAACTTGCGCGGCATCGCGCACTCCTTTGGTGATTTTCTCGCGACGCTCGTCGAGCATGCGCATGAGCGGCTTGTACAAGAAGTACGTGAGCACCGCGAGCATGAGCGCGAAGTTCACCGTGTTGATGATGAGCAGGCGCCAGTCGATACCGAATGCGGAAAAAATTGCAGACATATACTGAGCTTAAAGCTTCGAGCTTGTAGCTTGAAGTTGGCTCGAAGCTAAAATTTACGTTTTACGTAAATTTAATGATGAACCCGATAACGAGCGCAAAGATGGCGAGCGCCTCGGTAAAGGCGATGCCGATGAACATGTTCGTGGTAATCGTACCCGAAGCTTCCGGGTTGCGGCCGATGGCCTCAAGCGCCCGCGAGACCAGAATGCCGATGCCGATGCCCGGGCCCAACACGCCGAACCCGACGGCAATGGCCATGCCGAGCGATTTAGCTGCGTCTAGATCCATACTTCAAAATAAGTACACCTCAATGAACTGATAATGTCGGGCGCTGACCGAAACTCATCTCTAAAAACGATTCATCGTTTCCACAAACGAGCTTCGGTCTTCAGGCGCCAGTTTGCGCCGGCAGATGCGCCCCCGCCGTATCGTGCTCCTCGCCGGCATGCGGCTCCTCGATGGCGATCTTAATGAACACCAGCGTGAGAAGCGCGAATATCGCCGCCTGCACGAGCCCCACGAACACTTCGAACAACATCACCGGAATGGGGAGCACCAGCGGCAGGAAAAACACGGCTACCGCAATGAGCACCTCGCCCGCGAAGATGTTGCCGTAGAGACGGAACGAAAAGGATATGAGCCGCGCGAGATTCGAAACGAACTCGATAAGCCCGATCAAAAACCCTATCGCTCCTCCTTTGAGATTAACAAATTTCGAGCCGTATTTCAAGAAGCCGAGGATACTGATGCCGGTGATTTCGACCACAAGGTACGAGACGATAGCCATGCCGAGCGTCATGTTGAGGTCGGTCGTCGTGGTGCGCAGAAGCGGTACGAGCGTGCCGTTTTGAATAAAACCGATGGAGCCGACGAAAGGAATGAACTCGAACCAGTTGAGGAACAACAGGAAAATGAAGATGGTGGTAATGAGCGGAAAAAATCGCTTGGCCAAATCGCGGCTTCCGAGCGTATCTTCCATAAACGTGATGACATATTCGACCAGCCATTCGAACGTTGCCTGCATGCGGCCCGGGATGAGCTTCGGCCGCCGGCCGACGAAATACGCGATAAGCGCAAGCACGACGATGATTATCCACGACGCCACTATCGAGTTCGTTATCGGCCAGCCAAAAATATGGCCGACCACGCTCGGAGCCAGATCTATTTGTATGCCACCATTCACGCCACCATCTTAGCAAAAATCGCCATTTTTTCAAGAAAATTGCATACGTCGATGAAGAAGCGTAGAATGCCTTCTTGTTGAGTTCCTTACAGAGGGGGAAACAGTGAGTCCACACGATGTAGTAATCCAGAATCTCCAGGATCTGGCCTTTATAAAATGGGGCAAAAAGCACGGCGTTCTGGTAAAAATTAAATGCGAAGGAGAAAAAAGGCGCGGGCAAAACCTTACCGGAACACAATCTACGTGTTGCCCCGATTCGGATCAGTTCCGCGATATCAGTGATCAGCATCATCGCATCCACTCGCATCCGAGCGGGCGCTACGGTTGGCTCAATCTCTACGGCGGCGCCGCGCTCATTCCGGCGCACTCGCCGCTCGCCCGTCGCGGCGAAGGCAAGGTGTTGCTTCACCAGTTCTACCTCGGGCACATTATGCGAAAAGGCGAGCCGGTCTTATACATACACGCGCCGTGCGGAAAGGTACGCGTGGGGCATCTTTCAGTAAGAGACACCTACCAGCTTCTCTTGGATGCGCGCGACGAGGCCGTACGGTTCTTCGAACACCAGGCAAAGATGATTCGCCGATATATCGATACGGTCGGGCTATTCCGCGCTGAACACCAGCGGGGGCCAAGCCCCGGAGAGCTCATGCTGTACGGTAAAATACCGTACGACGAACTCTGCTTCTTCGAGGAGGTCTCACAGATACGGCCGCTTGCCGAAGCATGCGAGCTTGCAACTCCTAATTTTTCGACAGTCTATCAGGTAGACTACGGCAAGCTCGGAGAGGAACAAGACAGACGTCGAACGTACCGATTCGACTGCGAGGCGTACGCCGCCGCGCTCAATGACAACGAAGCGCGCGCTGAACTCTACCAAATCGCCTGACCAGCACCGCCACCTTTGAGGAATCGAGGGCGGCGATATTTATTTTTGCGCTACCGAGCCGAAAAATTTCTGCGACAAGACCGACTCAGCTTATTTTCTTCAAGCTCCACTCCTCATCCGAATGCCGCACGGTTGAGAATGAGAGGACGTTTTCGAATCCAAGCGCAGTTTTACATTTTTCTGCCGCGGCTTTGGCGTCCGCGTCATGCTCTTCGTCGGACGTGGGATTGCCGGCGCAGGTGTAGTGGCCGACCACGGCGACCGCGGTCGGATGGTGCGCGTCGATAAGCAATTTCGCCTGCGCGAGCGCCACATCGCGCTCGACTTCCCTGCCCGCTTTAAAAAGTCCGTCCGGCCCGGGCAGCGCAACGATGTCGACGAGATCGACCCCGAGCGCGTCGCACAATTGCTTGTTGTATTGCACACGCCCCTGATGCAATCGCCCATCCGAACACACGAGCGCAAGGCCCATTTTTTTATTTTCTACCATAGATGAAAAATTTAATTGTTAGCCGAAAACACAAATTTCGATTTTATTCCAAAAAGAAAAAAGTACAAGTGCGCCAAAATATCTACCTGATCAAACAGAGAAGGTCGCGATGCCTGTCGCGACCTTCATATTTTTTAAATTAAAGCGCCGAGGCGCAGGTTCGGGCTGTCAGTAACGTCCGTCGCAGCAGGCACCGCACGGCCTCTCGCCCTTTTGGGAACATTCCATATGCACCCGAGCCGGGGCTGCATGCGGCCCATGGAGGAAACCTGCCGGCCCAGCTGGTCTTGTCCCTCCCCCTTCGATCGCTCAGCGGTTGGGTCGATTGGCCTCGGAGCCCCCGCGACGTTCAAAGAACGCGTCCTGAGTTCGACAAGGAAAACTATACCTTAATAACTCCTCAAATGCTTGGCCTTCTCGTGGGTGCGGATGCGTTCGATGTGCATATCTTGCATTGCGACCTTTTCACTATCTTGGTAACATTGCAATTAGAAAACACATCAAGAGAGCAGAGATGCTAAGGAATGTCCTGAAGCTCTGCCGACAACCTGCCGGGAACCAACCTGGTAAGGTGCCAACCAGCCCGCAAGGGAAAGATGTATCTCAACCAGAACAACTCCCCCGCGCGGGGAGTTGTTCTTTGAAAGAAAGGCAACGCTATGGCCGAGGTAAAAGACCTCAAAAAAATCACGCTCTATCGCGCATATGAACAAGATGGTTTTGTAGCGTATGCACTCGAACCGCTCCGAGGCAGGCCGCCGGCTGACTTCCAGCTGTTTACGCTTGTTGATGGAAAATTATACTTCAAGTGGCCGGCTGATATTGATAACGGCATGCACGATAAAAATAGAGAGTTGCAAGATCTCGCATATCTTTTCGGCTACACCGGCAAAGTACCGCAGCGAATTGTCGATAAAGGATCTGAACCGGTTCTGAAATATGTCGATGAATGCATCAAGCGTCGCAGGAAAAAAGACACGAAAGCGCAAACCGCATTACAAAAGAAAATAGAGGCCATCGATCTGCCGGTATCTGTCATCCACCGCGGCCGCGTCGAGCTCACGGGCCGAATTGTCTATTACGACGATTCGCACGCGCACGGCGGCTTTGAGTATCGCCTGGAGTCCCCCATCCAAGACAGCACAACTATCGTAATGTGCTACGGCTTGGCGATGTCCGGCAAGCAGCTGATAACCCCCGATGGTAAGGTAAGCGACTGGGTCGTAGAAGACGCCCAGGAGTTCTTCGTCAACGCATACAAACGCAAAAAGCGCGAAGAAAAGCACTCATCACGGTTCACGTTCGAAGAAGAATAGCGCACCAGACGAGGAGGCCTCCGCCTCCTCGTTTTTATTCGTGTTTATTATTAAATTTAACCTTAGAAGTCAATGGCATCGAAGACGGAGCGCGGCCGCGCAACAAAGTGTTACAATAACTTCATGAAGTTACCTAGGTTATATAGCTTACTTAACACGTGCTTCGGAACATCCCTTCTGCCATTCCTATTTTTGATGTTTGTAATTGGACTTTCCCTTGGATCTCCAACAATCCCTCAATCAGATCCAATAAATAGTCTCGGTGCATTTGTTTTTCTCTACTTCTTCTGGGTTTTATTCACTATATTTCGATCGATACAAGTACAAAGAACGGGCAACGAGAAAAAAGCCCTACTTATTTCGATAAGCCCGCTGATTCCTTTACTTTTCCTTGTGTATTTTTTCTTACAGACACTAGCCATTCATCCCCATCTGCTGGCCTAGTAGCTCCTCAAATGCTTGGCCTTCTCGTGGGTGCGGATGCGTTCGAGGGCCTTGGCTTCGATTTGGCGGATGCGCTCGCGCGTGACGCCGAATTTTTTGCCCACTTCTTCGAGCGTGTGGTAGATGCCGTCTTCGAGACCGTGGCGCAGCTTTAGAATCTCGCGCTCTTTTGGCGAGAGGTCTTCCAAAATCATGCGCATCTGGTCTGAAAGAATGCGGCGCGCGACCTCGGCGTCGGGAGCCAGAATCTTGTCGTCCTTGATAAAGTCACCAAGTACCGAGCGGCCGTCGTCGTCGTCGCCGACCGGCGACTCAAGCGACACAGTATCCTGATCTATTTTTTCTATCTGATAGATTTTTTCGACATCTACCCCCATCTCGAGCGCGATTTCCTCGGGCAGCGGATCGCGCCCCAAATCTTGCGAGAGGCGACGCGACACCTGCTTATATTTGGCTATCGTCTCAACCATGTGGACCGGAATGCGAATGGTGCGGCTCTGGTCGGCGAGCGCGCGCGTGATGGCCTGGCGAATCCACCAGGTGGCATACGTCGAAAATTTGTACCCTTTGGTGTAATCGAATTTGTCGACGGCCTTAAAGAGGCCGAGGTTGCCTTCTTGAATAAGATCGAGAAGCGTGAGGTCGGGGCTCCTGCCCACATACTTTTTGGCAATGGAAACGACCAGGCGCAAGTTCGCGCGCGCGAGGAGATTGCGCGCCTCAGAGTCGCCTTCGGTGATGCGCTTCGCGAGATCGCGCTCTTCCTGCGCGTTCAAGAGCGGATATTTGCCGATTTCGCGCAGGTACATCTGAATCGAGTCGTAGCCGCCGCCTTCGCGCGCTACGCCGCTCACGAGCGCCTCGTCGGAAACGTCGAGCATGCCGCCGCCTTCGAGGACGTCGATATGCGCGGTCGCGAAGCGCTCGTACAATTCTTCGAGGAACTCGACGTCGGATTCGACCGTCGGAAACGCTTTCAGAATTTCATCGTAGGTGACGAACCCGCGTTCGCGGCCGCGCGCAAGAAGAGCTTCCGCCTTGCGTTCCTGCTCACTCGCGGCTTTGGACAATTTCAGCGCGGGTGCTTTTTTGGATGCCGGCTGCTTTTTGGTCTTGGCTTTTTGCACAGCGGCCATCTTTGCGCGACGCTTGGCCGCCGCTTCGCGCAAGACCTGGGCACTCGGCTTCTTTGCCGGCTTTTTGGCCGCCTTAACCTTGGTGCGGATAGCCTTAGTGCGCGAGAAGGTGCGGCTCTTTTTGGCCGCTTTGCTATTGGTTGTAACTTTTGCCATTACGTATATATTACACTATTTTTTCATAAAAGTATAGTGAAGGGCGCTCGCTTTGCGGTTCGCGCAAGACGCTATTTTTTGCCAGCGTGCTTTTCTTTGGCGAGCGTCTGTATACGCGCTACCGCCGCGGCTGTGGCCTCGGCATCGCCCAAACTTTGAGCATGCCGGAGTTCTGCGCGTGCTTCCGCAAGCTCTTCTTGTCGTTTTTCTCGCGCTACCGTGTCAAGAAGCAAACGATACGCGTCTTCTCCCTCAACTTCTATCGCTTCAAACTCGAACCGAAGAGCTTCGGCGTCGCGCTCTGCGCGCGCAGCGATATGCGCGACGCGATCCTCGCCGATTATTGTGACAAGTGCGGCGCGCGTGTCTTGCGGCAGATCGGCACGGACCAAGAGCATCGCCGTGGCGCGCTCGAGCCGCGAAAGTTTTTCTTCCTCAGCCACGGCAGCAGTTGGCGCCTGAGTTTCGTCACCAGGCTCGCTTTGATATAGCGATGCAATGCGGCCGCGCGTATGCTTTTCGACCTCGGCGCGCACCGCGTCCTCGGGCACATTAAGCCGCGTGGCGACGAGCAAGGCAAAATGCGCCTCGTCGATGCGGCTCGGAATCGCGGCAATGAGCGGCAACACCTGCCCTTCGACCATTTTTTTGTAACCGCGTTCGTCTTTTGCGTCCCGGCGCAGCGCGTCGAGAAAAAATTCGATCGCGGTTTTCGATTCGCGCACGGCAGCCCGCAACAATTCCGGATCTTTTGCCGCGGCATCGGCGGGATCCTTGCACCCCTCGGGCATCGTCGGTATCTTCACGTCAAACCCGAGGGCAAGCGCCATCGCCGCGCTGCGCAAACCCGAGCGCAGGCCGGCCGCGTCGGCATCGAGCGCAAGAAGAAGCCGTTTGGAATAGCGCGACAGAAGCGCGAGGTGCTCTGGCGTGAGCGCCGTGCCCGACACCGCCGCCGCAAAACGCAACCCCGACTGGTGCGCGAGCACGACATCGAACTGCCCTTCGACCAGCAGGATGCAGTCGAGCTTGCGCATCGCTTCGCGCGCGGCGTTGAGGCCGTAGAGCGTGCGCGATTTTTTGAAAAGCGCGGTCTCCGGCGAATTCACATACTTGGCCGGCTCGCCCTCCTCGTGCGAACCGGGAACTTGTTTAAAAAACCGTCCCGAAAACGCGATGACTTTGTTCGCGTTGTCGAAAATCGGAAACATGATGCGGCCGCGGAAGCGATCGTATAATCGAGCCGAATCCCCAGGGACCGTCCTTTGGGAACCCGGGTCAACGGACGATCCTTGAGAATTGTTTCGAGATGCAATACCGAGGCCCGCGCCGATGATTTCTTCGCTCGTAAACTTTTTTTCAAGCAAATGTTTTGAGAGCGCGTCCCAGGCGGCCGGCGCGTAGCCGATGCGCCACGCCCTGGCACTCGCTTCCGACACCGCGCGCTTCGCGACGTACTCGCGAACGTCGTTTCTTTTTTGCAGCTCCGACTCAAAAAATTCTGCAGCTGCTTCTAGGCACACAAGCAGACGATCTCTCAATTGATCTTCTTTTGCTTTTTGCTCCGGCGCTTTGGCCGAAAATTTTGGAAGCGCGACACCCGCGCGCTCGGCCAATTGCTGGAGCGCCGAGCGAAAATCGATGCCGTCCATCTTTTGCACGAACGAAATCACGTCGCCCTTTTCCCCGCATCCAAAACACATGTACGTGCCGCGTTCGGGGCTGACCATAAAGCTCGGCGTGCGCTCCTTGTGGAACGGACACCGCGCGCGAAAATTCCGCCCCGCTTTTTGGAGCTGCACATATCCGCCCACCACCTCAGCGATGTTGAGCCGTTCCTTTATCTGCTCGATTTCCGGGGAGGCCATATCTCAAGAGTAGCGCCTGCAGAGATTTTTACGCATATTGACTCTACGTTTTTTTATGCTATTATAGAAATATTCTTGGGTTAGAAGTATCGATATATGGAATATAATAACTTAATGGCAAAAATAGGCGTTAATAAAATACGCGCAGGCGTACCGGCACCTTCTGCAATTTTCCTCGCCGACAGAATTGAAAAAATGCGCGCCCGCAGCTCAAAAAGCTGGCTCGAGCGCGGCAAAAAACAGGCGCTTGCGCTCTTTGCACGCACCGCAACGGAAGTGCCGGCATACAAAAATTTTCTCGCAGCCTCTCACATCAAACCAGCTCACATTAATTCGTTCGACGACTTTGCTGCCGTTTCCACTATTTCCAAATCCTACATACGCGAACATTCCGCTCAAGAGCTTATGTGGCACGGCACTACAGCAACACCACATATATATACTGCAACTTCCGGATCGACGGGCAAACCAGCTTATTTTGCAAGGTCAAAGACGGTTGATCAAAACACGTCACTTCTCCATGAGCTTTTTTTCCGCTCGACGACGCTCAATCCGGAGCGCTCAACCCTGGTGGTCGACTGCTTCGGCATGGGCATTTGGATCGGGGGCCTCATTACGTATGAAGCGTTCGAGCGCCTGCAATCGCGCGGCTATCCTTTTGCCATCATCACGCCCGGTATTAACAAAACAGAAATTTTCAAAGCACTCAAGGAGCTGCTCCCGAATTACGATCAGCTCATTCTTATCGGTTATCCGCCCTTCATTAAAGATATCGTCGATGAAGCTGGGGAGAACAACGTTACCTTCGAGAATAAAGAAGTAGCGCTTCTGTTTGCGGCAGAAGCATTTACCGAATCATTTCGAGAATACCTCGCCGAAAAAGTCGGCATCTCAAATCTCCTTGCCAATACCGCCAACATTTATGGCACCGCCGAGCTCGGCGCTATGGCGATCGAAACCCCGCTTTCCATACTCATCCGCCGTCTGGCATTAGCAAACCGTCCTCTTTTCGAACGTCTATTCGGTCCAATTACAAAGACGCCGACTCTTGCACAATTTAATCCGGAGAGTGTCCTGTTTGAAGGCGTAGGCGGCAATCTCATCATTACGGGAGACAGCGCCATGCCGCTGGTGCGCTATGCTCTCGGCGATCAGGGCAATGTGCATACATTTGACGAAATTGAAAGGCTCTGCGGCGAACACGGGATCGATCTTGTACATGAAATGACAAAAGCAGGTATGACACACACCATGACCAAACTTCCGTTTGTCCACGTATATGAGCGCGCCGATCTCTCAACCACTCTCTATGGCCTGTTAATTTATCCTGAAACCATTAAGGAAGTTTTGCTGCGCAAGGAATTTGCATCCTTCCTAACCGGCAAACTTGCGCTCGTGACGCGTTATAACGAATCGCATGATCAGTATCTGGAAGTAAACATCGAGCTGCGTCCCGACGCACAAGCGCCTGCAACTATGCACAAGCATCTCGCGGCGCAAATCGTCGAAAATCTCAGAGAAAAGAATGCCGAATTCAGCGAGCTATGGAAATTCGTCGGCGAGAGAGCGTTACCCAAACTGGTATTTTGGCCCAACGGCGATCCGCAGTATTTCAAACCCGGTGTTAAACAAAAGTGGGTTGTAAAAGAATCCAAATAACGCCATATACTATTTTGTATACTTGCATACCCTGAAACCGCATCGCCCACCAACGATAAAGATGCTACAGTACAAAATATGGCAGAATTAATGAAACCGGAACAATTCGATCCCACCAAAGAGACGTTTGAGGCATTCAAAAAACGATTATCCCCGCGTGTCGTAGTTGATCGGTTCGATCTTCTGCTTGAAGATCTTTTTTTAATTCGCAATCCAAAATACAAATTTATTAAGGACTATCGCGCTGAGCTGGCCGCATTTACTGAAGAATATATAGGCGGCAAATTTCCTGAAGAATCGGGTGTGTGGTTTTATTTTCCCTGGAACAGCACGCTTGCACATTATCTCCCTGCTGCGGAACATCTGGAGCTACGCACCGCGCGCAATAAATACCTGATCACCAAAGAAGAGCAGGAGAAGTTCTATAATGCCGCAATCGGCATCGGCGGGCTCTCGGTCGGCAGCCACGCGGCGCTCACCATCAACCTCATGGGTGGCGCGCGACGCATACGCCTGGCCGATCCGGACGAAATCAGCGCCTCCAACCTTAACCGCATACGCTACAGCTATCTCTCGCTCGGGCAGCGCAAGGTTGATATGGTGGTGCGGCACATATATGAAGTCGATCCCTACGCAGAACCGGAGAGCTTTGGCAGCGGTCTTACGCCAGAAAACGCCGAACAATTTTTTGAGGGGCCGCCCAAGCTCGACCTGCTTATCGAAGAGATGGACAACTTGGAGATGAAAATCCGCGCACGCGAAGAAGCGCGCCGCCGCCGCATTCCGGTCATCATGGCCACCGACAATGGCGACGGTGTTATCGTGGACGTCGAGCGGTATGACTTGGAACCGGACCTGCCGCTATTTGCAGGAGCCGCCGGCAATCTGACGCTTGAAGAGTTCCAGTCGTTCCCCCCGCCGGAGCTGCCGCGGCTCGCGACCAAAATAGCGGGGCCCAAGTTCGTAGCGCCGCGGATGCTCAAATCGCTGCCCGAAGTCGGCAAGACGCTCTACTCCTGGCCGCAGCTCGGAGACGCGGCGACGCTTGCTGGCGTCGCAATGAGCTATCTGGCCAAGCGCATCATTCTCGGAGAACCGGTGGCATCGGGAAAATATGAGATCAATCTCGATGCAATATTTGATTCTTCGTACCACGATCCTACTGTTGCCGCGACCCGCCAGGCCGAGCGTCGCGCATTTTTGGACACGCTTAACCTTTAGCTGCCTCTATGGACCGCGCTCAGGTAGGAGAACTCTTGCGTACTGCTGTATGGGCGCCGTCCGGAGATAACTCGCAGCCGTGGAAATTTGCCTGGGATGGCTCGAGGCTTGAGGTATGGATGCTGCCGGAAAAAGATCATCCGATCCTTAATGCATTCGATCGCGGAACCCTCATCGCGCACGGAGCGCTGCTCGCCAATATTGAGCTCTTGGCTGCGACATACGGTACGCAAGCACTAACCGAACTGTTCCCCGATACGGAGCAACAGAATCTGCTTGCCCGAATTGCTTTTGGTTCGCATTCCGGAAACACTTCGCCGCTTGCCGCAGACATTACTAGGCGTCACACTAATCGCCGGCCATACGATACGGTACCCGCTATCACACGCAAGCTTGAGGAGGTAATGCGCTTGGCAGGTTCCAGCATCAACACTCACGTGCGCGAAATGCGCATGGAAGATCGGCAGTCCGTGGGAAACGCTCTCAGCGTAATGGAAGAAATTGCGCTCGCGACGCCCGAGCTGCACCGGCTCTTCTTTGCCGATATTCTCTGGTCACCAAAGGAAGCCGAGCGCGGCGTGCCAGGCTTGCCACTCATTAGTTTGGAATTGCCGCCGCCCGCGCGGCTGCTCTTGCGCGTACTGCGCCACTGGCTCATTATGCAGACGCTTAACAAGATCGGATTCAATCGCGTTATCGCAAAAGCCAACGCGACTGTATACCGGGAATCCGGCGCATTCGTGGCATTCACACTCCCCGACAAAACCCGGGAATCATATATCGCTTGCGGCCGCGAGTTGCAGTATTTTTGGCTTGCCGCCACTCATGCCGGACTCTCCTGTCAGCCAGTAACAGGCGTCATATTTGTTGCGGAACTATTGAAAGAAGGCGTACCCCTCCCTCTTCGTCCTGTGCATGGTACACGAGCGGAAGAAGCATACGGAACAATTCGGCAATGCTTTGGGATCTCTCCGGAGAAAACTATTGGCATGTTGTTGCGGGTTGGCGTCGCACAGCCGCCGAGCGGATACTGCGAGCGCTTGGCACCCGCATTCAACCATTGACGCAGGCATAAGATATACTTTTAACGTATGTTCCAGCTTCTCAACCTCGATCTGTTGCTTTTGGCAATCACCGTCGGCGCGTCGTTCATTCTCGGATTCGTTGTCTTTTTCAGTAGTCATAAGAGCGTCACGGCGCGCGTGTTTCTCGTATTCTGTATACTCACTTCGCTTTGGAGCATTGCCAACTTCTTCTACTATTACGGAACCAGTCCGACTCTCGGTTTGTGGCTTATCCGCAGCATTGTATTTCTGGGTGTGTGGCATTCTTTCATTTTTTTCAGACTATGTTATGTATTCCCCGAGGCGAAAGTTGCCACAAACCGCTGGTGGCCATTCGTATTGCTTCCTCTTGCCGTAGTCATAAGCGCTCTCACGCTCACCCCTCTTGTGTTCGCCCACGTTGCTGCAGTATCACCTCAAGGCCGCATCTTGGCTATTCAAAACGGCAAACTTATTCCCCTGTTCGCGCTCACCGTAGGAATCTTTATTTTACTCGGCATCGGCACCTTAATACGTAAGATACTGCGGAGTCAAAATTCAGTGCTGAAGCAACAACTTATCGACGTCGCAGCAGGCATGTTAATAACGTTTGTGTGCATCACGACATTCAATATTATCCTGCCCGCATTCTTTAACGATCCAACTTTTATTCCTTATTCGGCCACGTTCATTCTGCCGTTTGCGATTCTTACTACCTACGCCATTTTCCGCCATCACTTGTTTAATGTAAAAGTGCTTGCCACGGCGCTGCTCGTATTCGTATTATCTATCGCGGTATTTACCGAAATTCTATTCACGACCCAGCCAATACTCATCCTTTTGCGCGTGGCCATTCTTATACTCCTCCTTGCTGGCGGCATTCTTCTCATCAAATCCGTACTTCGTGAAGTCGAGCAACGCGAGCTCATCGAAAAACAGGAGAAGGAATTAGAAATAGTTAACGGGCGGCAGGAAAATCTGCTGCATTTCATCAGCCACGAGGTTAAGGGATATTTTGCCAAAAGCGCGGCGGCGTTTGCGGCAATCGGCGACGGCGATTACGGAGCAATTAGTCCGGAACTCAAGGACCTCTCTGCGATGGCGCTCGCGGACACGCGTAAGGGCGTCGAGACGGTGATGGAAATTCTCGACGCCGGCGATTTTAAGAAAGGCACGCTTACGCTCGCGCACGAGCCGTTTGATATCAGGGAGATAGTAGAAACCGTTATCGCCGAATTCAAGCCGCGCGCGGAAGAAAAGCATCTCGCATTCGACGCGCATATCGAGGACAGCGCGTACACAGTCGTCGGCGACAAGGTGCAAATGCAGAAGCACGTGATCGACAATCTCATCGACAACGCCATCAACTACACGCCTCAAGGAAACATTACCGTCTCGCTCAGGCGCGAAGGCGAAAAAATTATTTTTTCGGTCAAGGATACGGGCGTCGGTATCACGCCAGAGGACAAAACGCGACTCTTTACCGAAGGGGGGCGCGGGGCGGAATCGGTCAAAATTAATGTTCATAGCACGGGCTACGGCCTCTTTATTGCCAAATCCATAGTTGAAACGAATGGCGGACGGATTTGGGCCGAATCCGAAGGCCGGGGGCACGGTTCGACGTTTTTCGTTGAGTTGCCGACAGTGAAGGCATAACTACGTTGCTCATTCGCCTCTTCATGATGAGGGGGCTTTTATTTTTGTTCTTGTCGTCACAAGTCGGATTTTGCCGTCGCAAAATCCGCTCGCGACACCACCTCGTGGCCTCGGCTGCTGCCTCGGTACCGCTCCGGCGTTCTCGCTCTGACGCAAAGCATGCAGATGCTTTGTTTTGGGAGGAGAAAACCGCTTCACTATATTTTCCGCCCAGCAGGGCTCGAACCTGCGACCGTTTGCTTAAGAGGCAACTGCTCTACCAACTGAGCTATGGGCGGATTGTGAGGCGAACGCTTTTAAAATAGCGCACTTGCAGCCTTCGGACAACACCGTACTATACGCATATACTCGCGATACGCTGGGGTGGTGAAATCGGTAGACACGCCTGCCTTAGGAGCAGGTCCCGAAAGGGATGGAGGTTCGAGTCCTCTCCCCAGCACACAAGCTAAGCATGCTCATCAATACAGCGTTCCGGCCGGAGTCGGGGTGCAGGCGCCGTTGTTGCAATACGGTGTGTTTATGTTTGAGGTAGCGCTGCTGCTCCCTGGTGGCCATGGGACATTGAATGTGGCGAGTACGAAGCCGATGATGGAATAGGCCGTGAGCATAATAAAAAGGCCAATAAGGCCGGCGAGCATGTGTTTTTTACCCTGAGATTTTTCGTCTTTGCCATTTGATGTATTCCAAAGGAAC
>JBOHOA010000054.1:0-1788 GCA_050730975.1 Minisyncoccia bacterium | reverse complement strand
CCTTCAACCATTCTACTACCTGGAACGAGGACAAATCAAGCAACCTTAGAAATAGAAGCAGGGTCTGAAAATTATTGCTAAGGCGAGAGACTCCCAAAGCTGATAAGATGGAAATGCAAAACTTCATCGAAGCATCGAGGACTCCGTGTAACTGTAACCATAGCGAAGCGGTAGCGCAATGGTGCCGGGGCCAACAGGCTATCTTGGTGCGCCTCTTTGGCTGCTTCCTTGGATCTCGATCAGCACGCTCGAAACCCTGCTTTCCTGTTGGGTGCACGCCACATTGGACAAGAACAGCCGTCCCCCTATCGCGTTGGATGGCAAAGTCGTTCGTGGAGCCAAAACCCCTAAGCACACTGCCCTTCATCTGCTTTCGTTTCGGACACATGATGAGCAAGATGAGCTTGCAGATCCGCATCGAGGACAAAACCAACGAGATCCCTATTGCTCAAGCCGCGCTCCCCTTCATTGTCCAACCGGGGCGCATCTCCACTGCTGATGCCTTCCACACCCAGGGAAACTGGATGCAAGTGGTTCACGAATGTCAGGCGTTTACCGTGTTACCCGTCAAAGACAATCAGCCCACCCTCTTGCAGGATTTACGCACCTCTTTTTGCTGATCCCCATGCGAACTGCGCCGAGGCCGAAACCTGGGATCGACGTCGCGGGCGGGTCGAACATCGCTGCATTCGCGTCACATCCGAGATGCATGCCTATTTGCATGCCACCTAGCCTCACATTCATCAAGTCGCCCAAGTGACGCGGGTCATCACGAGCAAAAAAGGCACGACCACTGAAATTGTGTATGTGATTACCAACCTCTCTTCGGCACAAGCCTCCCCCCAGCACCTCCTGGCTGTGATCCGGGGGCATTGGTCGATTGAAAATGGCTCTCTTTACGTTCGTGATGTCACCTTTGGCGAGGATCGTTCTCGTCTGTGATCTGGTGATGCTCCTCCGGTTCTGGCAACGTTACGCAACCTAGCCATCACCTTCATCCATCGGACTGGCACTTCTCAGATCGCTGCGACGCGCAGAGCGTTTTCCCATAATTTTGTCCAGGCTCTCGACCTTCTCTTTCGCTACTGGGGGACTCAGCAATAATTTTCAGACCCTGGAAATAGAAGTTAATTTGATCAACATCGTATAGAGAGTGAATTGCAGATTTTTACACATTAAAAATGTCTGATTTTCCTACGCATCTAAAGACTATAATATATCAAAAAGACGTTATGAATAAGAGTGGCAACTGATCAAGTGTTTTGGAGTATCTCGGTTATCAGATAATGCTGCCAGCCAGTTGCGTAAGCTTTTGATGCCAAGTGAGCAACGCAGAAAAAACTACTACCAGGGTAGAGTGACTTTTTGGTTTTTTACCCGGAACCACTTTTGTTGACTTTATATGCATAGTCTGTTACAATGCCGAAACGATAGGCATAGGCTCGTGTAAAGGTATTCTCTGATGTGTCGGGAGCATGGATGTATTATCCTATCAACGAGGCTATCCCTTATGCCAGAATCAGCAAGAGAACCCATGCCCTACACCTGTACCTCCTCGTTGGGCACTCAGGAGTTCTCCTGTGGGTACATGATTGCGGCTACTCTATCTGCTCCTGTTTCACCAACTAGGGTGCGACAAGCTGTAAGGGTCCCGCATGTATGCCTGAAGGTTGGCGACTCCTGTTCATGAGCTGAAGCTGGCTGGATCTCCCTACAATGTCTCTTTGTAGTTGCTAGCTGACCATGTGCTTTTTCGGACGGAACGCTCAAGTTGGTGGAAGAATCTCA
>JBOHOA010000053.1:0-10905 GCA_050730975.1 Minisyncoccia bacterium | reverse complement strand
GATAAGCGGCATATCGAGCTCCTGCGCCGCGATGATGGCTTCGTGCGTGCCTTTTTCTATCGATATGCGGCCGACGGACAGGAGATAATCGCCGGCTTGTTCGCCAAACGGATAGTCTTCCATGGGTAGCCCGTTGTAGACCACGCCGGCGTGATGTATGTCGCGCATACCGTGAATCTGCGCTTCGGAAATGGTAACGACGGCCGGCCGGCGCAGCGCGCGGAAAAGTTTGTAGTTGTCGGCGGTGAACGGTCCGTGCGCCGTGGTTACTATGGGAGTGGAGGCCATCTGAGCGGTAGGCAGAGAAATGGGGGCCAGGTGGTCATGAATAATGTCAAACTCGTTCTGTGCGTCGTAGCACGAACCGATGTTGAGGAGCGTATAGTAATTGAGCGTGTAAAGATCTTTCATGCGCGCTTCGCGTAAGCCACGCGGATACGGGGAGCGCAGCTGCGCGGAGGTCTGCGAATCGCCGCTCGCAAAGAGCGTCACGTCGTGCCCGCGCCGTACCAACTCTTCGGTGAGCGCCCAAATGACGCGCTCAGTACCGCCGTATTTTTTCGGCGGTACGCGCTCGACTACGGGTGAGAGTTGCGCGATACGCATAGAAGTGATCGTCGGACCTTTTTCCTTTCGCAGATCTGACTTTAACTTAGAACCGTAACCCTTGTACGACGTATCGTATCATAAAACCCATTATTGATGCAGCGTAATCGTGCGGGAGGTTGCGGCGCCGCTCGTCTCCCCTTGCGCCGTGAGCGTAAAGCTATTTCCGGAATTCGGCGCACTGAAAGAGAATGAGGCGTTGCCGCTGCCGTCGGAGTTCGTTTGCGCGACCGAGTTGCCGTTCACATTGAGATTAATTTGCTCGTTAGACGCGAATCCTGATACGGACGCGCTCATACTTTGATTGACGCCCACGTAGTAGGTCGACGGATTGAGATTCGGATAAAACGTTCCGACGCTTACGGTAAGCGAGATCGGGTAGGCGCTTCCCGGGCTCGAAATCGTAAACGTTTGCCGGCTGTTTTGCCAAGAGAACGGAACGGCCGCGCCGGAAAGGGAAAAGGTGCCGCCATTACTCGTGGTTGCGGTAAGCGTGCCGAAACCGCCGGCAATGGAGACTGGAGCATTCGGCGCAAATCCCGCGCCGCTGAAACCGAGCGTCTGGCCCGGCAGCACGTACCACTGAGACGGCGCCGCAGTCGGATAATAGTGCCGCTCGGCGGCGGTGTTATTAATGTACAGCGTTGCCGAGGCCTGCTCGCCGTGCGAACCCGCGGCATGCAGCGTGTACGTTCCCGACGGAACGCTCGGCACGGTGAGATTTGTGCTGAACGAGCCGTTGGTCGTAGTCGCGTTTGTGCTCACGCCGTCAAGAGATACTGAAACTGAGCCCGACCCGAATTGATGGCCGTTAATGGTAATGGTCGAGCCTGAGGCAGGGTTGTAGCTGCTCAAGAGCACATAGGCGCTCTCAGCGCTCGCTCCAAGCGGCATGAGCGCCAATGCGGCCATAACGCTTACGCCGAGGCCTGTCGAAATCAGCTCCTTCTTATATCGGTACATTTTTTTAAACATACCCAAGTACTTTACCGGCCACGGCGTAAAGTTCGGGTGAATGAAGGCGGGTTTGAGGCGCAGGGCGGAATTAACAAATTTGATTGAGGAAATGTCAAATTTCGTTTCGGCGAGCGAGGCCGAAAATGGTACAATGAGCGTATGGAAATCCTCATTATTATTCTGCTTATAGCGGTACTCGGCTTCCAGATATATATTTTTTGGAATAAAAAAGACGCGCCCGCCGCGCAAGACACGCAAGGGCTTCTCATCCTGCAAAATCAGATCCAAAATCTCTCGCGCTCGATGGAAGAAAATCTTGCCCTCTCGCGCAAGGAGCTCGGCGAAGGCACGGATCAAATGTTCAACAACATGCGCGCGCAGTTCAACGAAAGCCAAAAACTGGTCTCCAACGTCCGCGATTTCGTGGCCGAGCGCCTTACCGAAGTCGCCCGCGAGCAAACCAAGACCAACGAAGCCACGAGTAAATTTATTTCCATCGCGGAACAATTGAATAATCTTGAGAAAGTTTTGACGCATCAAAAACAGCGCGGCAACTGGGGCGAGGCGTCGCTCGAGATTGTGCTCGGCGGATTCCTACCGCCGACGGCCTACAAAATGCAGTACGGATTCGCGAACGGCGAAGTAGTCGACGCGGCGATTTTTACGAAAGACGGCATCATTCCGGTCGACGCGAAGTTTTCGCTCGACAATTATGCGCGGCTCGCGAACGCCGTCGACGAAATACAGCGCCAGGAGCTCGAAAAAGCGTTCAAGAACGATCTCAAAATGCGCATCGACGAAACGGCGAAGTACGTGCGCGAGAAAGAGGGCACGCTGCCGATCGCGTTCATGTATATTCCGGCCGAGGCGATTTATTACGACCTCCTTGTCGGCGAAGTGAATCAAGGCAAAGTGAACGCGCGCAACCTCATCGATTATGCGTATCGCGAAAAGCACGTCATGATCGCCTCACCGACCACCTTTATGGCTTATCTTTCGATGGTGGCGAGCGGCCTCAACGCGTTTAAGATAGAAAAAAATTTCGTGAAAATCCGCGAAAATATCGATTCGCTCGGCCGGCACATGAAATCGTACGAAGATTTCTACAAAAAGCTCGGCTCCTCGCTCTCGACGACCGTCGGCCACTTTAATTCCGGCTACAAAGAGCTCGGAAAAATCGATAAGGACGTTTTGCGCATCACGGGCGAGTCGGTTGGCATCGAGACGATGGTACTTGACAAGCCACAGCTCGAAGGAAAGGAGTAAGTTTGATCAAAAAAAGCGGTGACGCCTTAAGACCGATTTCCGAGGCGTCGCCTCGTTTTTTCTCGCTTTTTTGCCGCGCCTTGTATTTTTGAGTTTTTTGCGCTATAGTCGTGCCGTTATGGCGGCATTCGCAATTATCGAAACTGGCGGCAAACAATACCTTGTTTCCGAGGGGGATACCGTGCGTATCGAAAAAATGACCGGTGAGCACAAGGAAGGAGACACGATTGCCTTCGACAAGGTGCTTCTTACCGACAACGGCTCGACCACGCAAATAGGCGAACCGTACCTCAAGGGAGCCAAAGTGAGCGCGGAAATCACCAAAATCGGCAAGGCCAAAAAGGTGACGGTCATCAAATACAAAGCGAAGTCCAACTATTTCAAAAAGCGCGGCCATCGCCAGCCGTACTTTGAGGTTAAGATAACCAAACTTAGTTAGAAGGTTGGTGCAGGAGGAAGCCGTTTTTATCGTCGGCTGCCGAGGGCTTCTGAAATCGTATCCGGATCCGCGTACTCGAGTTCCGAGCCGGTCGAAAGTCCGCGACCGAGCGAGGAAATTTTGAACCCGAATTTTCCGGCGAGCGGCTGGAGTTCTTCCTGCAGAAGAAGCCGCGTGTGATCGCCTTCGGTCGTTGCCGAGAGCCCGAGAATGAGTTCTTTGAGCGTACCGCTTATGCCGTCGCGCTCGACGCGGGCCACAAGCTCGCGCGAGCGCACGAATTTTTGCGGATGCTCCTCGCCAAGCGGCATCGTGCCGCCGAGAACGAAATAGCGGCCGAGAAAATTGCTGCGCTCGACCGGCTCGAGGTCCGCGTCTTTCTCCACCACAAAAAGTACCGACGCATCACGGCGCTCATTTGCACAAATTTCGCATACCGGACCATCCTGCACACTGCGGGATTTGGCGAACCAACGGAAACAGTCACGGCACTGTGCCGTACCGGCGCCGAGCGCGCGAATTTCTTCAGCAAGCGCAAAGCGCGACGCATTACTCTGATGAAGCAGGTATTGTACGAACCGCCGCGCCTGGCGCGGGCCGATGCCGGGAAATTTTTCAAAATAGGAAGCGAGTTTGTCGATAGGATTCACAAGAACAGTTTACAGTGAACCGTTTACCGTGAACAGCACAAACTAAGAGGTTTATTCTGTAAACTATAAACTGTCATCTGTCAACTTTAGAAATTATCCAAATCTCCTCCTCCTGTCGTGCTCGCTTCGAGCATCGAGAGGTCGCCCTTTTCCATCGTGATGAACGTTGTGCGCTTGTCGTCAAAGTAGAGCTCTACGGAGCCCACCGGGCCGTTGCGATGCTTCTCGACCAAAATTTCGGCGACGTTTGGCCGGTCCTGGTTGTCGCTCATTTTGTCTTCGCGGTGAATGAACATAACGACGTCGGCGTCTTGCTCGATGGATCCCGAATCGCGCAAGTCCGAGAGCCGCGGCCGGCCGCGGCGCTGCTCGACGGCGCGGGAGAGCTGTGAGAGCGCCAGGACCGGCACGTCGAGCTCGCGGGCAAGCACTTTAAGCGACCGCGAAATTTCCGTAACTTGCTGCACGAGCGAGTCGGAGGCGCGCGAGCTCGTCGGCATCATGAGCTGGAGATAATCGACCACAAGGAGCCCGAGCCCCTGCTCGCGTTTGAGTCGCCGCGCGACCGCGCGCATTTTGAGCACATTGCTCGCGGGCTGGTCGTCGATAAAAATCGGCGCGCGGGAAAGCCGGTCATAGGCGTCACGGATGCGCTCGAAATCGTCGGCGTCGCGAATGTTGCCGGTGCGCAGGTTCCAAGAATTTACTTTGGCTTCGGCGGCAACCATGCGGTCAACCAGCTGTTGCGCCGACATTTCCAGAGAAAATATGCCGACCACTGTGCCGTTTTTTATTGCGCTTTGCCGCGCAATGTCGAGCGCAAGCGCGGTCTTGCCCATGCTCGGCCGCGCGGCAAGGATAATGAGGTCCGACTTTTGCAACCCGGCAAGCAGCGCGTCGAGATCTTTGAATCCGGTCGGCACGCCGCGCAGCTCACCCGTATTCTCCTGCAATTGCTCGAGCCGCTCCCACGCGTCCGAGAGGGTATCGCGCAGCGAGACGAACTTGGAAAGGGTCGAAGCATGCGCGACTTCGTACACTCTTTTTTCGGCCTTATCGAGCGTGTCGTCGAGCTCCGCGGCTTCGTCGAAGCCGAGCTCGGCGACGAATTCGCCGGCGTCGGTAAGCGAGCGCAGCACGAATTTTTTTTGCACGATGTTCGCGTAATGTCCGGCGTTCGACGCGGCCGGCACTTCGCTCGCGAGGTCGGCGAGGTACGACAGGCCGCCTACCGACTCCAAATTATTTCCTTCGGCCAATTTTGCGCGAACCGACTCGATATCAATGGGCTCGTTTTTTGTCCACAACGCCAGCATTGCGCGATACATAATGCGGTGCTTTTCGGCATAAAACGCATCGGGCGAGAGTTGATCGACAATATCGCTCAAGGCCTCGGGCCGAATCATGAGCGCGCCAAGCAGCGCCTTCTCGGACTCGAGCGATTGCGGAGGAATGCGGATGGGCTTGGCCATGGCATCAGTGTACAGTGAACCGCTTACCGTGAACAGGAAGCCAAAACATGCCTTATTTTCCAAGTTTCTTTGCTGGCTTGGTACTAATTCGTAATTTAGATACCGGCTCTATTCACTGTCTGGCGCATGGTCGCGAAAGCCGCGCGGCTCTTCACTATCACCTGACGGAAAGAGGAGTATACTGTTGATACGTAACTACTTGAATAATTGAATTAAGAAAAGATATGCAAAAAGAAATCACTATTGGCAGCGCGGCCGCGTACCATACGTATCCCGACGGAGGCGGCAAGCATCCCGGGCTTATTGTTATCGAAGAAATTTGGGGACTCAATGATCACATTAAGGATGTGGCAAATAGATTTGCGGCCGAAGGATTCAGCGTGCTTTCGCCCGAGCTGTTGCCCGAAAGTTTGCTCGGCATGGTAACGCCGCAATTGCAGCAAGACATGTTCGATCCGGAAAAACGCGACGAAGTGCAGCCGAAGCTGCGCGCCGCAATGGGGCCGATGCAGCAGCCGAAGTATGCGGGCGATACGGTCGCGACCCTCAAAGCCTGCGTCGATTATTTGCTTGCCGATGAAGGGGTAAGCGGCGCGGTGGGTGTCGTTGGATTTTGTTTCGGCGGCACGTACAGCTTTCATTTGGCGGCGAACGACCCGCGCATCAAGGCCGCGGCGCCGTTCTATGGACAAGCGCCGGCGCCCGAAGAAATTCCAAATATTGCATGCCCGATCCTGGCGTTCTACGGCGAGAAGGACGAACACTTGATGCAAACGCTGCCGCAACTCAAGGAAGATATGCAAAAGAGCGGCAAGCAGTTCGAGGCGGTCGTATATCCAAATGTCGGTCATGCGTTTTTTAACGATACGAATCCGCGAACCTACGACGCGGACACGGCCAAAGATGCGTGGGGGAAAGTGCTCGCGTTTCTGAAAGCTAATCTCGCATAAAGAATCGCTACACCAAGATGCGCACCACGGGTGCGTCCGCGCAGCATGCCCTCCGAAGATACATACAAATGGACCGCGCTTTCGAACACAACGCTCGGCATTTTTATGGCAATGCTGAACGGCTCCATTGTCATCGTGTCATTGCCGGCCATATTCCGCGGCATCGGGCTCGATCCGCTTAATGCCGGCAACATAAATTACCTCTTGTGGGTGCTCATGGGCTACCTCGTGTGCATGGCGGTTTTGGTCGTTACGTTCGGGCGGCTCGGCGACATGTACGGCCGCGCGCGAATGTATAATCTCGGCTTTGCGATTTTTACGCTCGCCTCGATAGCGCTCGCGCTCACGCCGTGGAGTGGCACCATGGCGGCGCTCTACCTTATCGCGATGCGCATCGTGCAGGGAGTTGGCGGCGCGCTCTTAATGGCAAATTCGACCGCTATCCTTACCGACGCGTTTCCGCCCGAGCATCGCGGGTTCGCCATGGGCATCAATCAGGTCGCCGGCATCGCGGGTTCGTTCCTGGGACTCATCGTAGGCGGCTTGCTCGCCGTCATAGATTGGCGGCTCATTTTTTGGATCAATGTTCCGATAGGGCTCTTCGGCACCGCATGGGCGTATCTTAAATTGCGCGACAGGGGCGCGCGCCACACCGAGCGCACGGATTGGCGCGGCAACATCGCGTTTGCCGCAGGACTCATCCTGCTGCTTATCGGCATCACGTACGGCATCCAGCCGTACGGCGCGAGTGTAATGGGTTGGATGAATCCGTTCGTGCTCGGCGCGCTCGTTCTTGGCGTCGCACTTCTTGCGCTGTTCGCGTATCTCGAGTTTGGGAAGGTGCAACCGATGTTTGATTTGCGGCTTTTCGGCATCCGCGCGTTCACGGCGGGCAACCTGGCCGGACTTCTCTCCGCAATCGGCCGTGGCGGCTTGCAATTTATGCTCATCATTTGGCTCCAAGGCATTTGGTTGCCGCTTCACGGCTATTCGTTCGAATCGACGCCGCTGTGGGCCGGCATCTACATGCTTCCTTTGACCGTCGGATTTCTCGTCGCCGGGCCGGTTTCGGGATGGCTTTCGGACAGGTACGGTGCAAAATATTTTTCGACCGGCGGGATGCTTATGGGTGCCGTTGCGTTCGCGCTCCTCATGCTGCTGCCGGTCGATTTTTCTTACTGGCCGTTCGCGCTTATCCTTTTTGTGAGCGGCGTCGGCAGCGGCCTCTTTTCCGCGCCCAATACGACCGCCATCATGAATTCCGTGCCGGCGCGCGACCGCGGGCAGGCGTCGGGCATGCGCGCGACGTTCCAGAATTCCGGGCAGGTGCTTTCGATAGGACTCTTTTTCAGCTTGATGATCATCGGGCTCTCGGGCGCACTGCCGCAGGCCATTTACTCGGGGCTCGCGACACAAGGCGTACCATCTGCCATGGCTGAGACCATAGCCGCGGCGCCGCCGGTCGCGAGCCTCTTCGCCGCGTTTCTCGGCTACAACCCCATGAAGCAGCTCATACCTGCATCGACGCTCGACGCGCTGCCACAATCTTCCGCCTCCGAGCTCACGGGCACGCGCTTTTTCCCGCACCTCATCTCGGCGCCGTTCAAACGCGGGCTTGATTTGACGTTTATTATTTCGATAATCGCATACGTCGTTGCCGCCGCGGCGTCGTGGCTGCGCGGCGGCCGCTATATCATTGAAGAAGCGCCCGTGCGGCAGGCGGGCACATGATTCACATTTCGGCTTCGGCTTCTTCCGATTCGATTTGTTCAATAATTTTTTTCGCTACCTCTTCGGGAGTGTCGACGGTCATGCCGGGACGTCCGGCGCCCGATACGTATGTTTCGCCGCGCGCATGTTGCCCAAAATCAGTCGCGGTCATGCGCGGATAAAAAACGCACACGCGGATGTTGTCGGGCGCCAACTCCTGCCGCGCGGTGAGTGAGAGGGCGTTCAGCGCATACTTAGTGGACGCGTAGCCTGCAAGGTTCGGAATATAATTTTTGGAAACCATAGAACTTATGTTAAGTATTATGCCGTCGCCCTGTGCGCGCATGAGCGGCATAACCTCCTGCATCGCAATGAGCGGCGCCACTACATTGAGCTCGATAATCGCGCGATAATCATCGACGGAAGTTTTTTCGAGCGGTGAGCGTAACCCCTGGCCGGCGTTGTTGACGAGCAAATCGATGCGCCCGAAAGCTTTTTTGGTTTCGGCAACGAGCCTGCGGATGTCGTCTGCTTTGCCGAGATCCGCAGCAATCGCGATGGCGCCCGGAAGTTCGGCGGCAAGCGCTTCGAGCTCGTCTTTTGATCGGGCGACAAGCGCCACGCGCGCGCCGCGTCCCCCAAGTTGTTGTGCGAGTGCTCGCCCGATGCCATGAGACGCGCCGGTAACTATTGCCGCCGAGTTGCGAATTTCCATAGCCGCATCGTAGCACAGCCGCATGACGTTTCTCCTAAGCCATTCCGAAATGCTGAGAGAAGAGTAAAATGCCTCAATGCCACCCGGAATGCGCGGAACGATGCGGACGCTGCGCGCGGACGCCTCGGTCCTCGAAGAAAAAATACGCCCGGGCACGCTCCGGCGCATTTTGCGCTTCGCGCGCCCGCATGCGCGCCTGCTCGCGGTTTTTCTCGCGCTCGTTATTCTCGACGCCGGCATCGGCGTCGTCGGCCCGCTCATTTATCGCGCCATCATCAACAACGGCATCCTCGCCGGCA
Organism: Minisyncoccia bacterium; assembly: GCA_050730975.1. GTDB lineage: Bacteria > Patescibacteriota > Minisyncoccia > Phycocordibacterales > SBAW01 > JAKALC01. Next base: position 1,841 of record JBOHOA010000053.1, on the reverse strand, counting down.
ACGCGCGCCTCATAATTGATCTCGCCATCCTCGCCGGCGCACTTGCTGTCATCGACGCCGGACTCGGACTCGCCGAATCGTACCTGGCCGCGAAAATCGGCAACGGCCTCGTGCTCTCGATGCGCGCGCGCCTCTTTGCTCACATCGGGCGGATGCCACTCGCGTTCTTCACCCGCACGCAGACGGGCGCGCTGGTGTCGCGCCTCAACAACGACGTCTCCGGCGCGCAGACTGCGTTCACCGACGTGCTTTCAAACGTGGTCGGCAACGCGATAACCGTAGCACTCATTCTTGTCGCGATGTTCGTGCTCTCCTGGCAAATCACGCTCGCGTCGCTCGTCTTGCTGCCGCTTTTTATTTTTCCGGCGCGCTTTTTTGGACGGAAACTCCAGGAGATAACGCGCGAAAGTTACGATCTCATCGGTGCCATGAATAATCTCATGATCGAGCGATTCAATGTTGCGGGCGCGCAGCTCGCCAAATTGTTCGGGCGCCCAGAGGAAGAGAACGCGGCGTTTACCGAAAAAGCCGCGCGCGTGTCGGCGATAGGAATTCGGCAAACGCTTTTCGGACGATATTTATTTACCGCGCTCTCGCTCATGGCTGCGTTTGCGACCGCGCTTGCATATGGATGGGGCGGTACGCTCGCGATAAAAGGCGTGCTCGACGTCGGTACCATCGTCGCGCTCGTCGCGTATCTTGCACGACTTTATGCGCCGCTCATCGGCCTCTCGAACATTCAGGTGAGTGTCATGACGGCGCTTGTTTCGTTTGATCGCGTGTTCGAGGTGCTCGATTTGCCGCCGATGATAACCGAAAAGCCGGATGCGGCGGCACTCCCGCCGGGCGCGTCCGCGGTTTCATTCGAACACGTTTCGTTCCGCTATCCGACCGCGAGTGAGGTGTCGCTCGCGTCGCTCGAATCCGTCGCCACGCCCCACAAAGCGTCCGAAAAAACGGTGCTCCATGACATTACGTTTTCGATAGAACCCGGGCAACTCATGGCGCTCGTGGGGCCGTCGGGCGCGGGCAAGACGACGATAACGCAGCTTCTCGCGCGTCTTTACGACGTCAAAAGCGGTGCCGTGTGCATCGATGGCACTGACGTGCGCGACGCGACGCTCGACTCGCTCTATCGCAAAATCGGCGTGGTAACGCAAGATTCGCATCTTTTTCACGACACGATTCGCGCGAATCTTTTGTATGCCAAGCCGGACGCGAGCGAGCGGGACATGCGCGAGGCACTCGAGGCCGCGCAGGTGCTTGAGGTCGTGGACGCCTTGCCGGAAGGACTCCACACTACTGTTGGCGAGCGCGGGTATCGTTTTTCTGGCGGCGAAAAACAGCGGCTTGCCATTGCGCGGCTGCTGCTCAAAGCGCCGGATATCGTGGTCTTAGACGAGGCGACCGCGCATCTCGACTCGCAATCGGAAGCCGCCATCCAAAAAGCGTTCGAGGTCGCGCTTCGGGGCCGCACGTCAATCGTCATTGCGCACCGGCTCTCGACGATTCTCAAAGCAGATCAGATCTTATTCGTCGAGGCGGGGCGCATCACCGAGCGCGGTACGCACGAGGATCTTCTCGCAAAAAACGGCGCATACGCCGCGCTGTATCGCCGCCAATTCGCTTCGAGGCAGGACACAGTCGGTGGATAGTACCGGTTTTTACAAGTGGCGCATGATAGGATGGAGACGTATCCTTACGGAGCAGTTGCGTATGATTAAAACGAAACGAGCATATGAGCCGGCGGCGCGCGGAGACGGGTTGCGGATTCTGGTCGACCGCCTGTGGCCGAGAGGGGTGAGCCGTGAAAATTTGAAGCTCCACGAATGGAACAAAGC
>JBOHOA010000052.1:0-5874 GCA_050730975.1 Minisyncoccia bacterium | reverse complement strand
TCTCAACGACCGGAGTGATCATTACAACGTACGAGCCGACAGGAGCGCTAGAAATGAAAAAGTGAGATATCCAGATGGCTCCTTCTATTCTTTCTAACGATGGAAATCCTCAGCTTTGACTCGGCAGAAAAATGGGAGCGCTGGATCGCGAAGAGCCATATAAGTTCGGAAGGCGTCTGGCTCCGGATCTTCAAAAGGGGTTCGGGTAAGAAAACCGTAACGTATGACGAGGCGCTCGACGGAGTGCTCTGCTACGGCTGGATCGATGGCCAGAAAAAAACACACGACGAGCATTCATGGCTTCAAAAATTCACGCCGAGGCGGAGCAAGAGCATCTGGTCAAAACGAAACAAAGAACATGTCGCGCGCCTAATCAAGTCAAAGAAGATGCGGTCTGCGGGGCTCAGAGAAGTGGAATCCGCCAAAAAAGACGGGAGATGGGACGCTGCATACGATTCTCCGAGCAATGCGGAGATACCAAAAGATTTTCTGGTTGCGTTAGCAAAGAATAAAAAGGCGAAGTCATTTTTCGATACCCTCAACAAGACGAACCGCTACTCCATAGCGTGGCGTCTGCAGACGGCAAAGAAGCCGGGGACGCGGGCGCGGCGCCTGAAAGAAATCCTATCCATGATGACAGAGGGCAAGAAGTTCCATTGAGCACTACTCGCCGTCCCAGTAGCCGAGCGATTGGTCGGCTTTGCCGAGGAAGCGGAATGAGCCGTCGGCGGTCATGACGCCGAATTTCTTGGAGTCGGGATAGTCTGCTATCTCCGGACCTTCTTTGGTTGAGATTCCTAAGTAAACCAATTCCTCCGCGCTCGTATTTATGATCTGATGCGCGGTCGCGGCGTCGCCCGGCGGATGCGCCATGAAGTCGCCCTTCTTTATAGGATACGTTTTGTCGCCGATGCGGACTTCGCCCGCGCCTTCAAGGACAAAGAACATCTCTTCGTTCACGCGATGCGAGTGGAACTGGAACGCTCGCTTGCCGGGCGGGAGTTTGATGACGCTATAGCCGAGCTTCTTTGCGCCGATAAGCCGCCCGGCAAATGCATACGTTGATCCCTCGTACTTTTCTTTGACGTGCTCGGGCCATCCGCCCGGGAACCCGGCGAACTCGAGCTTGCTGATATTGATGATGGATTTGTCCATGGGGTGATTATAGCAAAGTGATAGTATTAGACCATGAATGCAGCGATATTCTTGCTCCTCAACCTCACGCTTGCGTTCTATCTCGTCGGCGTGATCTGGGCGCACGAGGTGGACATCTTCCGCAACTGGCAGGTGCTCGACCCGGAGAACTTCCGGCGGTTGCAGACGGTTCATTGGCGCAAGTTGCCGTATTGGATTTTCACGCCGCTCGCCGTCGCTTTCGCCGGTTCCATCGTGCTCATCTGGTACCACCCAGCTGGCTCGCCCGCGTGGGCGATCTGGGGCAACCTCGGCTTCCAGCTCCTTTCGCATGTGCTCACTGCGGCAATGTGGGGCCCGTGGCAGGCGAAGCTCTCGCGGGATCCCGAGGGCGCGCAGGGTGTCTATTTGAAGTGCATCCTCAAGACGCACTGGATACGCACACTCCTCATCAATGCGTATGCCTTTATTCTGCTCGCGTGGGCTATCGTGATTCTCGCTTAAACATATATGAAGGCAAGTTTTGCGCCGGTAGAAAGCGGGTACGACAAAACCCAAATGTTTATTTGCTAGATACCCAAAAATGGCGCTGTTGAGCCACCGGAGCGTTTTTCATTCCCTGAAAATTTGGGTTTGTTTGGGTTTTGACACAAGAAGACAGCACCGATATCTCAGAGCGAAAATACAATTGAGTCCAGGCCAATAGGAAGCCGAAAATCCCATCTCTTGGAAAATGACCCCTACCTAAGAGCGTCGGTCTGTTACACTGAAAGGGCCTCGAAAACCCTTACGGGGTCTTACCGGTGGGGCACCAGACCTAAGTGGCCAGCAGAGGCGACGCGATGCTTGTCGGTTGCAAAATGCTCTAATGAGCTTGGGGTATAGTATATAGATGAGCAGACGCTATCTCTTCCGCAAAGTTCCGCAAATCACGGCCGTATTTTGGATCGTGAAGGTCGTCACGACCGCGCTCGGCGAGAGCACATCTGATTTTCTCGTGTATTCCATAAATCCCTATGCCGCGGTAGGCCTCGGAGCGCTTGTGTTCGTGGGGGCCCTCGCGCTCCAGTTCTACTGGCGCAAGTACAGCGCCTGGGTATATTGGTTTGCTGCTACCATGGTGGCGGTCTTTGGGACGATGGCAGCCGATGTATTGCATATTGTCATCGGCATACCGTATCTCTATACCACTGCCTTTTTCGCCACTGCCCTCGTCATTATATTTATCCTGTGGTATACGGTCGAAAAAACACTTTCCATCCACAGCATTACGACTCCGCGTCGAGAATTGTTCTACTGGCTCACCGTATGCGCGACCTTCGCACTCGGCACCGCCGCCGGCGACACGGCCGCGTTCACGTTCAACCTCGGCTTTCTTGCTTCCGGACTCCTCTTTGCTGCGCTCATAACGGCCGTCGCGATCTTGCATTATGCGACGAAGGGCTGGCTCTCCGAGCATCACGAGCGCCAAACACGCAACGCCGTGCTAGCGTTCTGGCTCGCGTACATTCTCACGCGTCCGCTCGGTGCCTCCTTTGCTGACTGGTTCGGCAAAGCGCCGGGCATCGGTGGCCTCGGATGGGGCGATGGGACCGTAAGCCTTATCCTGACCGTATTACTCGTAGGACTGGTCTGGTACCTTGCTGCGACGCACATCGACGTTGATCGTACCCGTATCGGTTAATTGCTTTTTATATACTGGTCTATATGGATCGCCGCCTTCTTTCGCTGCGAATCAATGGAATGTTCCTCCTCGGGGTGCTTGTCGTGCAGTACGCGCTCGGCATGTATGTAAATCTGTTTGTCTCATTCCCACAAAACGCGACTGGCGGACAGCTATGGGAGTTTGATTGGTCGCAGCCGCCGCTCGCGTCGCACACCATGCTCGCCTTTCTTATTTTCCTTGGTGCGATAGTTTTTTGCGTGCGCGCAATGTTATATAAGCAGAAAAAATGGATCGTCGGCTCCGTCATTGGATTGCTCGGAGTTCTTGCGGCGGGCGGCAGCGGAGCCACCTTCGTTCCGACGCAGACCGACCTCTACTCCTTTAGCATGTCGCTCTGCTTTCTGGTCGCGTTTGCGTCTTATTGCTGGGTGCTCTTCGGGACTGGCAAAAAATACGTTATCGCTCTACCGGTCATGAGACCAATTACTTCGGCGCGCTCACCGAAGCCGCACTCATCAAATTCCAAAACGCGCACGCGAAACATATTCTCACGCCGCACGGCCTTACGCACGGCACCGGCTGCTTTAGCGCATCGACGCGCACGTTCATCAATGCTTCGTTTGCCGTCAGTAAGTAAGGAGTTGAAGGCAGCGCGCACAGCGTCGGCTCATGGTTCGCTCTCCAGCTGAAGCTCTGCGTTGAATACTCGAAATCGCAGGCGAAGCTGTTTTCAGTAGCCGGTGCTAAGATAGGGCATGTCAAAAAAATGGTGGATAGGCGCGATGCTTGTCGGAATAGTCATGGCGGCAGCGAGCGCGCTCATGCTTTGGCATCTCGGCGCGGAGCCCTTGCAGGATTATGACGAAGCCACATACGCCGAGGTGGTACGCGAGGCGTTCGCAAACCACAACTTTCTATCCTTCACCTTCGGGGGTGCTACGTTTGTAAAGAAGCCGCCGCTCATGTTTTGGCTCATGGGCGCGAGCGAGGAAATGTTTGGACAAAACGCGTTCGCCATGCGCCTGCCCGAGGCGATCGCCGGCATCGCGACCGCCGGCCTCGTGATGGCCATAGCTTGGGAGGTAGCGGGGAGCGCCGTGCTCGCGGCTTTGGCGGGCGCCATACTTCTCACGACCGCGCCGTTTCTTGAAACGGCGCGGCAGGTGCGCACCGACATCTTCGTTGTCTTGTTCATCATGGCGGCGGTGTGGGCGTTTTTGCGCGGCCTAAAAGACGAACGATGGTTCGTACTCTTCGGCGCGCTCGCCGGGCTCGCGGTTTTGAGCAAAAGCGTCATAGCAGTGTTTGCCTTCGTCGCGGCCGCGACGATTATTATTTTATGGCAGCGGTTCGATGTTCTGAAAAGCAAATGGCTTTGGTACGGCGCGGGTGCATTCTTGCTCGTTGCCGCACCGTGGCATCTGTACGAAACCGCGCAATTCGGTTTCGCGTTTTGGAAACAATACATCGGCGTCGAGGTCGTGGCGCGCACGCAGGAAAATTTGTTCTGGACCGTCAGCATCACCAACGGGCAGCTTGTGCGGTACCTCTTTCAGTTTTGCGAGCCGTGGATCTCAATATTTTTTGCGGCAGCCGTTTTCGCCGCGGCACGATTTTGGAAATCAGGCAACCGACGTGCCGGATTCGTTCTCGCATGCACGGTATCACTCGCTTCAGTCATGGTCGTTTTTTTTGCCGCGGCTACCAAGGCACCGACGTATCTCCTGCCTGCGTACCCGTTTGCCGCGCTGGGTATCGCTCTTTCAGTGCCCGAGTTGCGGGCGCGGTGGGCGCAAAATATGGCCGGCGCGCTTGCCGCGGCACTCGTGCTTTACGCCGGCGTACTCGCAGTTTACAACGCCTATCATTTTAATCCGTATTACGCGACCTACCTTGCGCTTGCGAGAGACGAAGAGGTTGTAGGCGAACGGATCGGCGCACTGCTTCCGCAGGGACAACCGTGGTACGTCTATGACGACGAGAATCTCAGCGACATCATGTATTACAGCGGGAATCTTGAAACACGCCTCCTCGCCCCCGGCGAGGCGGTGCCGCACGGTGCTCTTGTGGTCATGAATTCGAATGCTTTTGCGCAATTTCAAAGAACGTTTTCGGAACTCCGCGCGATAGAGCTGTATCGCGGATCGCAGGTTACGCTCGTGAAGGCGGAGTAGCAAGGAAGGTATTGCGTGCGTAAATGAAGAGCGAGAGCAGTTGCGCCACGGTGAATACAATATCGCGGATATGAATGGCGTACGCCAATATGATGAGCGAACCAAAAATGCTGAGATACCAGAAGATGCGCGGCACGACTACCGCGTGCGCCTTTTCCGACGCCCACCATTGCACAATGAATCGCAGAAAAAAACGAACTGGCCAAAAAAGCCTATGGCAAGCCAAATAGCCACAGACAATGTCATGTCCGTATGATATCGCGAATATCGTAGCGGCGCTCGCTTGGCGAAGCATCGAGACGCACGCGCACAAGGAGGTCAATGACGATACCGAAACTGAAAAAAAGCAGCGCCGCAATAAAGAACAAGAGCGACACTGCCACCCACACGTCGCGCGATATATGGAGGCCGTCGGCAAAATAAAGGTACAGCGTCCATGAGCCGGAGAGCACGCCAAACGCCGTGCATAAGCCGGCGAAATAACCGTACAAGTGCAGCGGTCGCTCCCAGTATTTATACAAGAACCAAACGTAGCAAAGATCGATGAATCCGCGCACGGCCTTGCCCGGGCCGTATTTGCTTGCGCCGCCAAAGCGCGCGCGGTGATTGACCGGAAGCTCGCCGACGCGGAACCCTCTGAAGCGCAAGAGTGCGACCAGATACCGATGCATCTCGCCGCCAATGTCTATCGATGCGGCCGCCTCGCGCGTGTAGACCCGAAGCGTGCAGCCCGAGTCGTGAATGTAGTCGTTAAGGAGCGCGCGGCGGAGCGCTCGCGCCTCTCGCGTGTTGAGGCGAATGCTCTCCTTATCGCGCCTGGGCGTGCGCCAAACGGCGACGACGTCGAGATTGATTTTTCGCAGATGCACGATGAGGCGCGGAATATCGCGTGTGTTGTTT
>JBOHOA010000051.1:0-2530 GCA_050730975.1 Minisyncoccia bacterium | reverse complement strand
GGAGTCACCTTTCCAAACTCGTGCGCTCGTCTTCGATTTTCAGTATTCCGATCATCAGGGCGTCATTGTGTACGTGCGGCTATTTGACGGATGCGTACAAAAAGGCGACAAGCTCGAATTCGCGGCGAGCGGGCGGGGATTCACCGCACTCGACGTCGGCACCTTTTCTCCGGCAATGACGCCCGCGAAAGAGCTCCCGGCCGGCTCCATCGGGTATATCGTAACCGGCATCAAGGAGGCCGGCTTCGCGCGCGTCGGCGACACGGTGCGCGCGGCGCTTTCCAAAACGCCGCCGTTGCCGGGCTACGAGGAGCCGAAACCGGTCGTGTGGGCATCGATCTATCCGGAAAGCCAGGACGATTTTCCGAAGTTGCGCATGGCCCTTTCGCGCCTGCGGCTTTCCGACGCGGCGTTTTCGTACGAAGAAGAATCGTCGGGTTCGCTCGGCCACGGGTTCCGCATCGGTTTCTTGGGATTGCTGCATCTCGAAATAATCACCGAGCGCCTGCGGCGCGAATTTGGCCTCGCGCTCATCGTAACGACGCCGACCATCACTTATGAAGTGGAAACGAAAAAGGGCGATCGTATCGCCGTTTATTCGCCGCCGCAGTTTCCCGAATACGGCGACGTCACGCGCGTATGGGAGCCCATGGTCACGGCCGATATTGTGGTGCCGGTCCGCTACGTCGGCGCCGTAACGCAGCTTTTATTCGAGCATGAGGCGGTGGCTGAGCATACCGAAAATTTTTCGGACGATCGTGTCATTATTCATTCGTCGATGCCGCTGCGCGAGCTCATGCGCAATTTTTTCGACCGGCTCAAGCAGATCTCGAGCGGCTACGCGTCCGTTTTGTATGAGCTTCGCGAGTTGCGCGAGGCGGACGTGGTGCGGCTCGATTTGTACGTTGCCGAAGAGCCGGTGCCGGCGTTCGCGCGCGTGGTGGCCAGGCACCGCGCGTATGATGAAGCTGTGGCGGCAGTCGACAAGCTCTCCGCCATTTTGCCGAAGCAGCTTTTTGCTACCAAAATTCAGGGCGTCGCCCTTGGCCGGATTCTCTCGTCAAAAACGCTGCCCGCACTCAAAAAAGACGTTACCGGCTATCTCTACGGCGGCGACCGAACGCGCAAAATGAAGCTCTGGGAAAAACAAAAGCGTGGCAAAAAACGCATGCAAGCCTCGGGGCGCGTCAACATTCCCGAGGACGTGTTTATGAAAATGGTGCGCAGCAATGCATAGATCGCCGCCCATAATCCGCAAACTACAAACGCGTTAACGTTTAAAACGTGAGCAGACCTAGATGGAGATTGGAGTTGATATACGCCTTTTATTGATAAAAGATCGGCATATAGAGGGCAACCATGCCGACAATAACCACTATCGCCAGTAAAATGCCGATTATCTGGCCTCCACGATTCGATTTGCGGCGCTTGCCATAAATGGTGAACATAGAGCTATAGTATAGCAAATATGCAGGATGGTAAAAGTAAGAGGAGTCGCAACCTTCGCCGCCAGCGTACGGTGCGTCTCGCGAGCGCGCTGCGCACGTACGGCGTTGCGGCGCTTTCTGTCGCCCTGGCGTGCAGCGTGGGGCTTGCCGCATGGCACATGTTCGGCAAGTTGCGCGTGGCTGAAGCAGGGGCCGCCGATGCCAAGTGGCAGCTCGCACAAGCCGAAGCGCAAGAAGCGCAAGTGAAGCAGGATATCCAAACGCTCTCAACGCCGCAAGGAACGCAAGAAGCACTTCGGCAACAATACGGCGTGGCAGAGCCCGGCGAAGGTGTTATCGAAATTCTGCAATCTTCCTCAACACCAACCGCGACCCCGCCCACCGCGCGCCCTGGCTTTTTTGCCCGCATTTGGCAGGCGATTATTCCATGGTAAGGTATTCGCGTCCGTCTTTGATGAAATTAGCGAGTCAGGCGGGATTCGTTTAGTGGCAGGACGATTGCTTCCCAAGCAATAAGCGCGAGTTCGATTCTCGCATCCCGCACAGCAGTCAGCAACCCGTCGACGCGTCTACAAGGCCTCGAAATTCGCCGAGGCCGGTTCACGACCGAGAGGGGTCGTTGAGCGAAAATGCCGAGCGAGATGCCCAGCATTTTTGTACTCGTTAGTTCTCTACAAAATTTTTCCGTCCTTCATCACAATCCGGTTGCGCAGATGCTCCAGCAACTCGCATTTCGCGGCGCGCGTACCCTCTTGCAGTAGGTATTTGGCGTACTTGCGTATATTCATATCTTTTGCCTTGTCTTTCTCAGCATGGCCCATGGTGGCACGAAGTTTGTTGTATCGCGCCACCTCGCGTTCGATGAGGTGTCGTGCTCCGATCTCATCAATACTCACGGTGTCGATTATCTCCAGCAGCAGAGTGATTAAATTGTCTTCTCTCACGTAAGAATTCTTGCAGTGATGGTCTTTGAATTTTCGAGTCAATACTCTTTTGAGCAGTCTGAAATGACCGTTCTGTGTTAGCCTGCAAGGATGAAATGGCTAACAACTACGATTCGTGCGTAAAAAAAGTGCCTGCGG
>JBOHOA010000050.1:0-5336 GCA_050730975.1 Minisyncoccia bacterium | reverse complement strand
GCGGCAAGGCCTCGCCTTGCCGCGAGGTTGTTTTTTCACCAAAACGTCACGATTTGTGTGGATAAAAGAGGTTGGAGTGGGGTAAAGTGACATATAATTGCTGGTTAGTGGGATGAAGTGGAATGTTCCAAATTCCTAGTGCTTGGGGCGGTGCATGGTTTCGGGATTCTGCATGGTGCTCGAATTGTTGTAATTTCTAATATCTGTTTGCAATTAGATAGATTTCCATCTCGAAAAATTAGCACCTGCTCCCATGCTCATCGGCGAATATCATCACACGCTCGACCCCAAGAAACGGCTCAGTTTGCCGGCCAAATTCCGTAAGGAAGTGGGTGACAAAGTGGTGTTGACCCGCGGGCTCGACAGTTGTTTATTTTTGTTCTCCGAAAATTCCTGGCGCGCTATTGCTGAAAAATTGGCCGCGCTTCCGCTCTCGCAGTCGCACACGCGTGGATTTAGCCGGTTTCTGCTCTCGGGCGCGGTTGAGCAGGAGGTGGACGGAGTCGGCCGTATTCTTGTGCCGGAGTACCTCAAAGAATTCGCGGGCCTCAAAAGCGGTGTGGTGCTCGCTGGACTTTCTGACCGCATAGAAGTGTGGGACGAGGGCGCGTGGGCCGATTACCGTCGCCGGATAGAAAAAGATGCCGATAGGCTCGCGGAAAACTTGGGCAATCTGGGCATTTTGTAATTTTGTGACTATGGCAAACCTATTTGAGACAAACGCTGGGTCGTCGCTTGCGGTGCGAGGTGGGCTTGTTTTGCCTTGCGCGCTTGCGAATTACGGAGGGTCGGCAGCGCAGATGAGCGCCGCGCGTCCGGAGGTGCTGCAGCATCACGAGAGCGTGCTCGTCGCCGAAACACTGGCTGCACTTCATTTGCGCGAAAATCTTTTGGTGGTCGACGCCACCGCAGGCCAAGGTGGTCATGCCGAAGCAATCCTCAAAGCCGCAGCCGTGCGTCTCATTGCGTTCGATGCCGATCCGGACGCCGTGCGGTTTACGCGCGAGCGGCTGGCGCCGTTCGGCAACCGCGCGGAGGTTGTCGAAGCGAATTTTCGGAATCTTGCCGAAGAGCTTGCCAAAAAAGGCGTCGGACGTATCGATCGCGCGGTGTTTGATTTCGGCTGGAATCGCACGCAGCTCGCCGGCAACCGCGGATTTTCATTTCAAACCGACGCACCGCTTAACATGTCTTACGGCCGGGAGCCTGCTTCGGGGTTTACTGCTGGCGAGATCGTGAATACGTGGAGCGAAGAGACGCTTGGAAACGTATTGTTCGGTTACGGCAACGAGCGCTATGCGCGACGCATCGCGCGTTTGATCGTCGAACATCGCCGGCAACACGCTATAGAGTCGACCTCGGCTCTTGTAGAGCTAGTGGAACGCGCGGTGCCGGCGGCGTATCGGCGCGGACGGCTGCATGTTGCTACCAAAACGTTCCAGGCGCTGCGCATGGCAGTCAACGACGAACTCGGCAGCATCGAACGCGGTATACGGGACGCATGGCAAATGCTTGCGCCGGGCGGTCGCATCGCGGCCATAACGTTCCATAGCGTCGAGGACGGTCTTGTAAAAAGTTTGTTCGCGGCTTGCGCGCGCGAAGGCGGCGAACTCGTGACCAAAAAGCTCGTCGTCCCGTCGCGTGAAGAAATATCTCGCAATTCTGCCGCGCGAAGCGCAAAGCTTCGCGCCATTATTAAACATTAATCAATTCTCTTATGACTCTTGCTGCTGTTCTTGAATATCAAACCTATGCGCGCCGCACCGCCGCGCTTGCACTCCTTGTGTGCCTCGCTGCCGCTATTGCGTACAGCGCTTTGCTCTTGCTCACGGTTGAGCGTGCTGCGCTAAAGCAGCAGTATCAGGCGCAGGCGCAGGCTGCCAACGCGTCGCTCGCTTCGCTTGAGTCGCAGTATCTCGCGGAGAGTTCGGCGTTGACGCCGGAGAAGGCCGCTCAGCTCGGATTGGTGCCGGTTCCGGTTTCCCGAATCGCGTATCAACAACCCGCTTCCCCAGTGCTTTCGATGCGGCAATAACCAGAGAATCCGCCTGAAAAATCTGCTATAGTTCGGCCATGGCAGAGGAAGATTTGCGGGCCGAGCGGCTGAAGAAGTTTGAGCTTTTGAAGACCTCGGGTATGGATCCGTACCCGGCGCGGGTGGCGCGTACGAGTTCAATCGGAGAATTTTTGAAAAGCTTCGATGAGCGATTAGCGAGCAGCGAGCAGGAATCGCTCGCCGGCCGCATCATGAGCATTCGCGGACACGGCGGCATACTTTTTGCGGATCTTTTTGACGGAACCGGCCGCGTGCAGATTGTGTTGAAACAAAACGAGGTCAAAGGATTTCAACTTTTTGTTGAGGCGGTAGATCAGGGCGATTTTATTTCGGCGACCGGGACCGCGCTCACCACCAAGCGCGGTGAGCAGTCGCTTTCGGTCGCGCATTGGACGATGGCGGCCAAATCGCTCATGCCGATTCCGGACGAATGGTTCGGCATAAAAGACGAAGAGACGCGGCTGCGGCAGCGCTACCTTGATATTTTGCTCGATTCCGAATTACACGCGATGTTTGAGCGGCGCGCGAAATTTTGGCAATGTGTCCGACAATTTTTGCTTGAGCGGGGATTCCTCGAAGTAGAAACGCCGGTTCTCGAAACCTCGCCCGGCGGCGCGGACGCGCGGCCATTTGTAACGCACCACAACGCGCTTGATATTGATGTATACCTCCGCATTTCAGTCGGCGAGTTGTGGCAGAAAACGCTCCTTGTAGCTGGCTTTCCAAAAGTATTCGAGATAGGCCGCATCTTCCGCAACGAAGGCGAGTCGCGCGAACATTTGCAGGATTTCACCAACTGCGAATTTTACGAAGCGTACAGCGATCTTGAACAAGGCGGCGAAATGGTCAAGGAATTATACCGGCGCATCGCACGGGAGGTGTACGGAAAAACATCATTTGAGATAGACGGCAAATCAGTTGATTTTGAAAAAAAGTGGGAGGTAATAGATTTTTGCAGCGCGATAGAAAAAGAATTTGGCCTCGATCCGCTCGATTGTTCCGAAGAGGAGGCAATTGAAGTCGCCAAGCAAGAAGGGGTCGTTTTTGGCGAGACGCCCAACAAAGCGCGTGCGGTCGATCATTTGTGGAAAAAAATCCGCAAAACGATCGTTGGCCCGGCGTTTTTGGTCGGCGTGCCGGTGTATTTGGAGCCTTTGGCAAAACGCTACGCTAAAAACCCGCGAACGGTTGAACGGCTGCAAGTTATTTTGGTCGGCAGCGAAGTAGGAAAAGGGTTTAGCGAGCTCAATGATCCGCTTGACCAGCGAAAACGATTTGAAGAACAGCAGCGCTTGCGCGACGAAGGCGACGACGAGGCGCAGCGTCTCGACGAGGAATATGTGCGCGCAATGGAATACGGCATGCCGCCGGCGTTCGGGTTTGCCGTGCCGCTGCGACTTTTCTCCATTCTCGAAAACAAACCCATTCACGAAATACAGCTCTTTCCGCTTCTTCGGCCGAAAGAATAACTGCGAGCTCTTCAAATTTTCTTCAGGCGCATCTGATTGAATGACCTTGGACGCCGATCGAAGGATCGGGTGTTCTTGGATGATTAGATTTGGAGTACACGATGGCCAAATCACAAAGTGAAGCCACGCAAGACGAAGCCGAAGCCACGAAGGAAAAGGGCGAAAAGCTTCAGGAAGCTGCCGAACAAGAAAAGGAAGCTGAAGACACGAAAACGGAAGCAGAACAGGGTAGCTGATTCTCCCGTATTCAAGAATACAAACGGATCCCAGTTGGAGCTGGGATCCGCTTTTTGTCAAATCAACGTTCAGTCGCGATTATTCCTTGTAGCGTTTGGCGATTTCGGCTTCTATTTCTTTGCGCGGGCGGCCGTAGAGAAGCGCGCTGATTTGCGCGAGCCGAAGCGCATTCTCGGTGCTCCCGCCCGGGAACGGCGGAATTGAAATATTAAACGGCGGCTGCGGTTCGCCCCGCGCAAGGATGCGGGCGAACGCGTTGTAGTTGTCGATGCGCAAAAGGTCGGCCTGCGTGAACGTCGGCACGAATTGCTTTTCCAAAAATTCCGCGTCCTGCGCGCCCACGCGAAACGCGACCAGATTGCCGACGTTGCCGAATACTGCATCGCGAATCTCCTCGCTCAATTGTGCCACGAACTGGTGCGCGACCGTGAGCGAAAGTTTGTACTTGCGCGCTTCGGAGAGAATCGTGGCGATGGAAGGCGTCGAAAAATTCTGAAATTCGTCGATGTATAAGTAAAACGGCGGCAGGTCTCTGCCGGGCGAGTCGGCGCGCGAGAGCGCGGCCAGAAGAAACTTGCCGACGATAATGAGGCCGAGCAGGTTGCCGTTGATGTCTCCGATTCTGCCCTTAGCCAAATTTACGAGCAGGATTTTTTTCTTGTCCATTATTTCACGGAAGTTCATGCTGGATTTTTGCTGAGCAATGATGGGGCGCATGATTTCGTTGGTGGTGAAGACGTCGAATTTGTTGGTGATGTAGGGCGCATAATTTTGGAGCCCTTGTTCGCCGGTCGTGCGCTCGGCGATGTCTTCCCAAAATTTCACGACAATCGGATTGCGGCACGCGGCAATTTTTTGCGCGCGATAGGCGTCGTCGGAAAACAGGCGCGCGATATCGAGCAAGGTGCTGCCGAGCTCCGGCGATTCCATGACCAGGAGCGCGGCGTTGCGGAAATACTGTTCGAACGCCGGACCGCCGACCGTCTTCATGTCGTAGAGCTTGTTGAATATGCCGAGGAGTTCGTCGACCACGAGCGTTTTTTGCTCCGGATGGTTTGCATCGTACTCGAGCATGTTGAGTGCGAGCGGACGCTGAAGGTCGCCCGGATCAAAATAAATGACGTCGTCGATGCGCTCGGGCGGGACCGAGCCGATAATGTCAAAGATATCGGATCCGTGCGGATCGATAAAGCATACGCCTTCGCCGTTTTTGATGTCCTGAAGAATCAGATTTTTTAGAAACGTTGATTTACCGGTGCCGGTTTGCCCGACCGTGTAGAGATGCCGCAAACGATCCGGTGCCGAGAGATAGATCGGCGTTTTTGTGCCGCGAAAGTCGTTGTTGCCGAGGAGAAGCCCGTCGCGCGGAATTCCCGAGGACGCCGGCGCCGCAGACGAATGCTCCTGGCGGACGTCGGGCGCGGCGAGCGCGGCATCGGGCCGCGGCAGGTGGGCGATGGTGGCAAGCTCCGCCGTCGAGAGGACAATTGCCGATCCTTTGTCGAACAGCCGGTACGAAAACGCTTCGGCAAAACGCCTGGTCCGGCTCTTTTTAATGGTGTTGAACACAATAG
>JBOHOA010000049.1:0-13918 GCA_050730975.1 Minisyncoccia bacterium | reverse complement strand
CTCCTCGCCTTTGCCCCAAAACGCGCCTATCCTATCGGCGAAGAGCATGAGACGCGCTGGTTTCGCGAGGCGCTTGAGGATAGTGCGCGGCTCAAGGCCGTGTTGCCGCACGATTTCGACATCCGCCGTATCGGTTCCGCCGAGCTATCAGCACAAGTCGGGAACCACACGCGCGGCGCCGACCCGCAAATTATGCTCGAAGCACTCTTTATGACACATGCGCCGACTACGCAATGATATTCGGGTGTGCATTGCCGGCTGTATCGATGCCGCGTCTATTGTAGTATTGAGTTATGAATGATGTACAACCTCTGGATGGCCAGCGTTCCATTCGCAACATACCGGTTCCACCGCGCCACGGGCAACCCGCCGATGCGGAATTTCGCGTCCCCGACAATCGTGGCTCATATCGTTTGCCGCCGCAGCACCCGCCGCACCGCCGCCGGCGACGGTTCTGGCTATGGGCTATTCTCGTCATTATTATCTGCGCGGGGCTCGGCGCCGCTGCGTCGCTGTTGTTTTCCGGCGCCACGATTACCATTCAACCGCGCCAGGCAAACATCACCGCCAGCAATCCGGTGACGGCGGTTCTCGATCCATCGCAAGGCGAACTCGGATACGAGGAGTTGACCGCTTCTTCAAGCGCCGAAAAACAAGTTACCGCGTCCGGAAGCGCTCCGGCATCGACGAGTGCCCAAGGCACCATCACGATTTACAACAAATACTCGACGTCGCCGCAAAAACTCGTTACACAAACCCGCTTCGAGACGCCCGACGGCAAAATTTATAAGATCCATGCGCCCGTAACCGTGCCGGGAGAAAAGAAAAGCGCCGACGGCTCGGTGACGCCGGGTAGCGTATCGGTAACCGCGTACGCCGACGAGCCCGGCGAGCAATACAATATCGGCGCGACGCAATTTTCGGTTCCCGGATTCAAAGGCCAGCCCGAGTACAACGGTTTCTACGCCACCACCGAAGGCATGTCGGGCGGATTCGTGGGACTTCAGCCGACGGTTTCCACGAGCGACAAGGATTCGGCAACGCAAAATTTGCAAGTAGAACTGCAGACGCAGCTGCAGTCTAATTTGGCAAATCTCGTGCCTCACGGCTATGTTCTTATCGCGAGCACGACCGTCGTATCGCTCGGCGACGTGGTGGAAAATCCGACCGGCAGCAGTACCGCGACGCTGACGGAAGACGGCACCGCGACCGCCGCGGCGGTGAAGACCGCCGACCTCGCCGCGGCGCTCGCTGCGACCCAGGTGTCGGGCTACCAAGGTGAGCCGGTAGATTTTGTGGATCCTCAGAAACTCTCGATCACCGTCGGCAGCGATACTCCGTATACGGCAGGCGCGCTCGAGCTCTCGCTCAACGTCTCGTTGCCGCAGATAATCGTCTGGCAGATTGACTCGAGCAAGGTCGCTTCGGCGCTCGCCGACAAATCGAGCTCATCGGCAAGCTTCAATCAAATTATGGATACCTTCAAGCCGGCAGTGGCTACGGCCTCGGCTTCTTTGCGTCCGTTCTGGAACACCAAGTTTCCGGCCGACCCATCAAAAATCAACGTCTCCATTGAAAATCCCGGCACCTAAGCAAATTACTTGCTATACCTACACCAGCGCCAGAACTTACAGGGTAAAAAAACGTCGCGGCGTCCATTGTATGATCCCGCTAATGACGGCAGTGCACATTGACCCACTAAAGCTACTCGTGCTAAGATAGTAAACGTTCGCATTGATGGAAAAACAAGCGGAATCTATACAGGGCGTGGTCGAAGAAGCGTTGCCAAACACGCTTTTTCGCGTTAAACTCGGAACTCAGGACGAGCTTGTGCTTTGTTATCTCGCCGGCAAAATGCGCCTGCATCACATCCGCATTCTCGTCGGCGACAAGGTACTGGTCCAGCTCGATCCGTACGGAGGAAAGGGCAGAATCGTGAGGCGACTCTAAGGGAGAGTTTATAGTGCACAGGTTACAGTTTACAGAAAATGCAACTGAGCTGTACTGTTCACTGTAAACTGTCCGCTGTTCACTTTTTGAGGTATGAAAGTCAAAGCTGCCATACACAAACGTTGCATGAAATGCAAGATGGTCCGCCGCAAGGGGCGGGTGTATGTCATCTGCGAGAATCCGCGGCATAAGCAGAGACAGGGATAAATCTAGCTTGCTGCTTATAGCTTGAAGCTTGCAGGTAAACACATTGCATTGCTGCCAGCTATAAGCTATAAGCTATAAGCTATGAGAATTAGTGGTATCACACTTCCGGACAACAAGCATATCGCGTACTCGCTGACGGCGCTCTACGGCGTCGGCCTTTCGCGCGCACAGCAAATTTGCGCCGAGGCTGGGGTCGATCCGATGCTCAAAACGAGCACTCTCACGCCCGAGCAGGAGAACTCGCTGCGCAAACTCGTCGAAAGATACAAAACAGAAGGCGATCTTAAGCGCGAAGTTGCGGCAAACATCAAGCGCCTGCGCGACATCGGATCGTATCGCGGCTTGCGCCACCAGAGGCGGCTTCCGGTGCGCGGCCAGCGCACCAAGACCAATTCGCGCACCGTGCGCGGAAACGTGCGCCGCACCATGGGCTCGGGTCGCCGTAAGCTTGAGAAGACGTAGGAGCAGTGAGCGACTAGCCGCGAGCTGCTGGCTAAACATCATCCAAATTCCTATAGGTATGAACAATGGACAAAAAACTCAGAATAAAGTATATTCGCATTACCATTTCGATGGGCTGTTTTCTTTTGAGCGGCTTGCCGCACGCAGCTAGCCGCTCGTTGCTTTTGTAGTATGGGTAAAAAACGTATCGTCAAAAAAGGTGGTGAGTCGGGAGGCGGCGGAGGCCGCTCGTCCGGACGTGCGCCCCGGCGCCGGCTTGAGTCGGGAATGCTTTTTATCGAAGCGACATACAACAACACCAAAGCCACCCTATCCGACACCTCGGGCAACGTGGTCGTATGGTCCTCGAGCGGCTCGCTAGGCTTCTCGGGCGCCAAAAAAGGCACGCCGTTTGCGGCAGCCAAAGTGGGCGAGCTCGTAGGCGAGAAAGCTTCCGCCATGGGCATGGGTGAGGCGAGCGTTATCGTGAAAGGAGTAGGCGCCGGACGCGAATCATCCATTCGCGCGTTCTCCGGCAAAGGCATTCACATTGCAAGTATTAAAGACATGACGCCGGTGCCGCACAACGGCCCGCGGCCGCCCAAACCCCGGCGCGTGTAAATTAGCCGCGAGCGGCGAGGGACGAGCAACTCAAATTGCAATTTCCTTGCAGCTCACTGCTAGCAGCTCGTAGCTAAACGATATGAAAATCGGACCCAAATACAAAATCTGCAAACGGCTCGGCGCCTCGGTATTCGAGAAGTGCCAAACGCAAAAATTTCAGCTCGCCGAAGCGCGAAGCCCGCGCGTCATGCGCCGCTCGCGCAGCGATTACGGCACGCAACTCCTCGAAAAACAGAAAGCGCGCCTCACGTACGGTCTGAGCGAGAGCCAATTTTCCCGTTATGCCGCCGAAGCGATGCACCACAAAGGCGCGTCCGCCGAAGGACTCATGAACCGACTCGAATCGCGCCTCGACAACGTGGTCTATCGCGCCGGATGGGCGCCGACGCGCGGCGCGGCGCGCCAGCTCGTGTCGCACGGCCATATTACTATCGGCACGGGCGAGCATAAACGCCGCATGACCGTGCCGTCTTACCGAGTATCGTCGGGAGAGACCATCGCCATCCGCGATGAGTCGCGCGTCTCGCCCTACTTCGGCAACCGTGCCGAGCGCGCGGCAGAAACCAAAACCCCGCCGTGGCTTGCTCTGGAAGACGGCGGTTTTGGCGCAGTGGTGCAAAGCCAGCCGACGCTCGCTGTGGGCGAGGTCGCCTTTGATCCGGGCGTTATTATTCAATTTTACAGCCGATAATTATAAGCGAGGTGCACGAAGCAAGATTCTTGGTTCAAGAATAATGCAATTTTATATCCGTGAATCTTAAATCTTTTAAGCATTATGTTGGAATTTGCAATCACGCTGCCGACCAAACCGCGCGTCGTTTCCGAGCACGAGTTCGAAGGCATATACGAAATCGACGGGTTGTATCCCGGCTACGGGCATACGCTCGGAAATTCGTTGCGCCGCATCATTCTCTCTTCGCTGCCGGGCGCGGCGATAACGGCCGTCAAGCTCGACGGCGTCTCGCACGAATTTTCAACGCTCCGCGGCGTCAAGGAAGATGTAGTTACCATTCTGCTCAACCTTAAAAAACTCCGGTTCGAGATGCTGACCGATGAGCCGCAAACCGTGCGTCTCTCCGGAAAAGGTCCGAAAAAAGTTACCGGCGCCGACCTTTCGATTCCCGGGCAGGTGCGGCTCCTCAACCCCGATTCCTACATTGCCGAGCTTACCGAAAAAGGCGCGACGCTTGAGGGCGAGTTCCGCGTCGAGAAAGGCTTGGGGTATGTCCCGCGCGAAGTGCTCAAAAAAGATCGCGTCGATATCGGAGAAATCAGCGTAGACGCGGCGTTCTCGCCGATTCGCCGCGCGCACTATGAGGTAGAAAATATGCGCGTCGGCGACCGCACCGACTTCAACCGCCTGCGGATGATTATTGAGACCGACGGTACGATTACCCCGAAGCGCGCACTCGAAGCCGCGGTCGAGATTTTGCTTATGCAACTGCGGGCGATTATTGGCTGGCGCGAAGACGAATTCGCCGCAGCACCTCCGAGCGCCGAAATCGCGCCCATAGCGCCGGTTGCGCCAGCCGTTGAGCAGTCCGACGTCATGAAGACGCGCATTGAGGATCTCGATTTGTCCGCCCGTACGGTAAGTGCGCTTCAGGTCGGCAACATCCGCACCGTCGGCGGCCTTGCCCGCAAAAGAGAAGAAGATTTGCTCGAGGTTGAAGGCTTGGGTCCAAAGTCGGTGCAGGAAATCAAGCGTGCGTTGTCCAATTTCGGAATCACCTTAAAGTAGCGGCAAGCAACGAGCAGCGAGCGGCTAGCAAAGCCAATGCTCGCAGCTCGCAGCTAGCAGCTCGCAGCTACCATGAGACATCACAACCAAAACAGAAAATTCGGTCGCGAAGAAGGGCAGCGCACGGCATTCAAGCGTTCACTCGCGCGCTCGCTCATTATGCGCGAAAAAATCACCACAACCGAGGCGCGTGCCAAAGAAATCCGGCCTGTGGTCGAGAAGCTGCTTACCCGCGGCAAGGCAGCCCACACGCTCGCCAATAAGCGCCTGCTTATCGCGCGGATGGGCGGCGACGAGGCTGCTGCCCGCAAGACCGCGGCGCTCGCCGAGAAGTACGCCGGCCGCCCGGGCGGCTATTTGCGCATCACCAAACTGCCTGCTCGCAAGAGCGACGGCGCAAAGATGGCGCGAATCGAGTTTGTATAGTATGGTTCTGCTATGATTACGATAGACGCGACAAATCAGACTCTCGGCCGTGTCGCTTCGGCGGCAGCCAAAGCCTTGCTAGGCAAACACTCGGCAGCGTTCGCCAAGAACGCCGTCCACGGCGAGGAGGTAAGGGTCATCAACGCCGGCAAGGTCGCGCTCTCCGGCTCAAAGTCAAAAACCAAAGAGTACGTGCGCTACTCGGGCTACCCGGGCGGACAGAAGCGCGAGACCTACGCCGCGCTCACCGCGCGCCGCGGCGAGGCGGAGGCTCTCCGTCGCGCGGTCCTCGGCATGCTCCCGAAGAATAAGTTGCAGGCGCGGCGCATAAAACTGCTCACGATAGAAAAATAACTATGGCAAATCGAAACATAGCCGAAAAGTACGTGGAAGCTGTCGGCCGCCGCAAAACGGCCGTGGCCCGCGCGCGACTCACGCCGACCGATAAAACTTCCGTGGTCATAAACGACCGCGCGCTCGAGCACTATTTTCCGACCGAAGCACTCCGCGGGGACGCTTTGGCGCCGTTTACGAAAGCAGCATCGAGCGCCTTTGCGGTGACGGTGCGCGTCTCGGGCGGCGGCATCGCCGGGCAAGCCGACGCGGTCTCGCACGCGATAGCGCGCGCGCTTGTGGCGCACGATGTGTCGTTGCGCGGCGATCTCAAGCACGACGGACTCCTCAAACGCGATCCGCGCGCCAAAGAGCGCCGCAAATTCGGCCTCAAAAAAGCCCGCAAGGCACCGCAGTGGTCCAAGCGATAGAAAAAACGGACTGCTCCGCTTTTTCTTAACGCATAGACAGCCGTAGCGATGTTTTGCAATTGTAAAACCGCGAGGTGGAGTCGAGAGCGAATTTCGCGGCGGCGAAATTCGACTCGTGACGTAAACGGTAATTTATTACCGTTTACTTCGGTGCCGCGAAGACGGCAATCGCCGATGCCGAAGCTTGGTGAGGCAGGCGATGGGTGGATGCGGAAATTACCGAGCTACGGCGAGGAAATTATTTGTGACACAAACGGTAATAAACTATTGGTTGCTTTTACCTGCGAACCGAGGATTTCGCCGTCGCGGATAACGAGCTGCGGCACTGGAGGCAATTGATAAACTACCTTCGACAGCGGCTACGCATTTTTATGAAACAATTACAGGATAGTGCTGCTTTCTTTTTTGCGTTTGCTGTAACTGTTCTCTCCGTGGTGTCGATACTGGGTGTATGGGATTTCTTTAATCGGGATGTCATCACAAAATCGTTTGAAACGCTGGGGCTACTTGCGTTCGTCGCAATAATAATCATGGTGGCAGGAAAATTTATTGAACGCCATGCCGGTGCCGCAGTGCCCGAATTGCCGAATCCGGCATTCGCAAGCATCCGTCATATAACGCTCATTGTGATTATCGTTGCCGACGGCGGTTTTGTTCCGATCGGCGTGTTCGGCATTTGGAAAGGCATCGTTGAGAATACGATACTGTATAAATCAATCAGTAGTTTGGCGATTTTTGTATTTGGGGCATTCATCATTAATATGACCTGTTTGGCGAGGAGTAGCTATCTGAAACGGAAATTAGTCGAGAAAGACGGCGTGTCGGTCGGCTGAATTATCTCCTTTATTGTAGTCGTTCTGTTGCTCGTGCCCGCTTTCATCTCACTCACGGTTACTTCGTTGAATAATAGCTAACGAGACAATACCCACACCCACAGACGGCTACGCGCCGCAGAGAGGTATACTATATTCATGCCTCTTTTTTCGATTTCAGAATCGCTCGGCTTCGGGTGGCGCACGTTCCGCCATCACAGCGGGCTCATGCTCGGGACGACGCTCATACTTATACTAGTCGGTCTTGTGGAGCGTCTGTTCGCGGGAATAGAAACATCGTCATCCGCAGTAGCCGGCATTGTGTGTTCCGGCGCGTGTCTCGACGCGATACTCGGCATCGGGTATATTATCATCGTCCTCAAACTCGCGCGCAGCGAGAGCGCGCGCTTGCGCGACCTTATTCCGCCCGGGCGGCTTTTTTGGCAGAGTATCGTTACCTCGATCGGGCTCGGAATCCTTATGTTTGTGATTATCGTTCTCGGCATTCTGGTGGGTATCGGCCTCGGCATGTTGGCAGGCGGTTCCAAAGACCTCGAAAGCATCTTGACTATTCTCGGAGCGCTCGTGGGCGCAGCCGCAGCGATATATGTAGCGGTGTGCTATGTACTCTTGCGTTTCGTTGCTATCGACAGTGTGCGTCCGATGAAAGAAATATTCCAAAAAAGTGCGGCGCTTTCTTCCGGCATGCGCACGCGGCTTTTTTGGCTCATGGTTGTTCTTGGTTTAATCGATGTCGTGGCCGCCGTGACCCTCATCGGCCTTCTCGTCGCCGCGCCGGTAACGTCTTTGGCTCTGGCCGATGTGTATCTCAAACTCAGGGCACGCGCGCCGGAATCGCCATCGCCCGCGCATAATTGAATCGCGTCCCCAAAGATGCTATTTTTTGTGCACTGTCCGCCTTCGCTGTAGAGCTTCGGCGGACGCTGTCGGCGTAGCTCAGATGGTTAGAGCATGGGACTCATAAACCCAAGGTCGGAGGTTCGATTCCTCCCGCCGACACACGAAGTGGCACGCGGAGCGACGTGCCTGCGCACGGCGCGTGAGGAATCGAAAGCCGGAGCGATGCCCCGCACTTGCGGGACCGCGAGGCAGGGCGGTGAGCGAATCCGCTGACGAGCAGATTCGACTCCTAGCCGATTCCTCCCGCCGACGCACTTTCTTTTTCATTTTAATTATGGAGATTATCGGCCGACGACGTTCGATACGACCTCATGAATCTTGTGAGCAGTGTCGGGCTGTTCGCCTACGCCACCTCCATCAGCAGCGTCCCGTTCATGTGCATCAATGCGGTGTGGGGAATTGTCTCCGGCATCGATGTGGCCCGATATCTGCTCGGCCGCCACCGGCCCCACAAACGACACAAGCCCCGGCTTGATTGAAAAAAACACTTATTTACAGTATCGTTGTATTCGTCTGCAAACATTTGCAGCGGTAGCTCAACTGGTTAGAGCCCCCGCCTGTCACGCGGGAGGTTGCGGGTTCGAGTCCCGTCCGCTGCGCATAGCCAAAATCCGTCGGAATTAATTCCGGCGGATTTTGCGCTATTGCGTGGCAACGACGAGTGGACTGCTCCACTCGGCGAGGGACTTGAAAGTCGGAGCCATAAATTTTCAGCAGAAATTTGGCGAGGCAAGGTCGTGCGGCTGCAAGCGCGACGGCGCTTGCAGAATGCCTGACCGAGTCCCGTCCGCTGCGCCAACCATTTTTTCGTTTTGGTTTTAAGTGATGAGAGATGGTTATGGTCGATTTTCCTTGACACATTATTCTGTTTCATGTTAACTAAATTTAGTCTTAGTAACACGGAGCGGGTAATGGGCTTAGATGAAGAACTGAGGGAATGCGAAGTTTCTCCTGAAGAGATCGCAGGCTACGGTTCTTTGATAGTGGGAGGCCGTCCGTTTATGTCCTTGCAAAAATATCCCGTGCGGGTTTGGGCTCTGGGCGGAAAACCCGGTCATTTTCCAGTCGGCCTTCTCGACGTTGCAAAAGTGCTGGGAAAAGACAAGGAGCTCTTAGAGCTCGCTGGCGATGAATTGGAGTTGAACGACGCGGCGAAATGATCACGCATAGCAATACTCCTCCAAAAGACCATTGTGATGAGACGGAAAGATCCGCTTGCCAGCACCTATCCGGTGTACACCGTCTTTCCAGATGGTACATAAACTATCAACACGGACCGGAGAAAGGTCGAGACCCGAGGCCCGTACGGGACGGAGAAAGGTCTAGCCACCCGCCATATATTAGTGCGGCATAGCGCCGCACCTCATACCCTCACGGACCGTGAGGGTAATTTTTTCTATACATTCGCTTAATTCCGGTTCTATCGTCCTCCACTAGGTCGCGCATCATATGGAGTAAGGAGTTTTTGATATATACCCATGGGCTTCAGGACCGATGATATGATTTGAGTATGCAAAAGGAGGAATTAAAAGAATTTCTTGTAGAAGTGTTTCCAAATTTTGTCGAGTATTGGAAGGCAGACGATAATCTCTTTAAAGAGTCTGATGGCAGTTATACCAACCGCGGTCTCTTAAGCCATTTTAGTGCGTGCGTTTTTTTATGAAGCGAGTTACGACGGTCCGAGGCCGCCTGAGTTGGGAACGGTCTACGACGTGTCCCCGGGAATCGTCACGAGCTGGCGACCTATTCCAACCTCGAGCGTCGCGCTGCCGCCCGCAGGCGTTTTCAGAACATCGCCAACGTACAAATTTTCTTGCGGTTCCGCGTAGGTACCCGCGTCACCGTCGCGCTCAAGGATAACGAGCCCGTTCAGAGAAACGATGCGTGCCTGTGCCGGATCGTTAGCCGGCCCTAATTTTGTGAGTTGCCACACTCCGCTGCACTCTAGTGAGTCCTGCCAGGAACCCGAGCCTAATGTGCCGGAAATCGTGCCCTCAAACTGGCCGGAGTACGCGCCCGAGTTCGAAATCGACGAGGAAAGCGTGCCGGAAACGGTGCCGCTCACGGTCGTGCTCGCGGCGACAACAATTAAATATCCGGGTATAGTTGCGTGTCCGGAAAACGCGCCATTATGTGCATCAACGAAAGTGGTGAACTCCGGGCATTCGCTGAGAGGCGAACTCGAAGCGCTGGGGGAGAAGGTGAGCGTCCAGTGCCCTTCGAATTTTTCTAAAGCGGGATCGTCGGCGCGTGTGGCAAGCGGGGACGCATCTATAAAATTATATATCGGCGCATAGAGGCCATTCGGTAAGAGCCCGGCCTCAAAAAGCCACATGAATCCGATACCAAGGACGCCTAAAAGAAGAATGGTTTTGAAAAGTTGGCCAATCATAGCATCAATGTTTGTGGAGCCACAGGCGCAAGGTATTGAGGATATTCTGCACTGGCGCGCCCCATTTTGCGCGTGACGCGGACCCCGGGCCGAACGACGGCACGTGTTCAAGCTGCGCCTCTTCCGGAAGTGCTTCGTGATACGTCCAGCACGCTTTCAGCCGCTCGGTGAGCGACTCGAGCGTGCCAACGCCTGATAAATCGAGGAATGCACCCGAGTTTGCCTTGAAGCGCTCGCGCAGGCCCGGCGCTTCATTGAAATACCGAATGGCGGCGACAAGTGTCTGCGCATCCGGCTTCTCGACAATAATACCATTCTGTCCGTCTTTGATTATCATGCGCGCCGTCGGACTCGGGAGCGCAATGATTGCGCATCCGGTCGCGACGGCGGTAATGAGCTTGTCATCTTCTTCTTCGCCTGAGCCAAGATAGAGCAGCAGGTTTGCGGTTTTAAAATAGGAAACAATCTCTGCCGGGCGCGGTACGAATCGCACCCACGGCCCGAGGTCAAGCGAGTGCGCCTTCAGAGCATACAGGTGCGCTAGTCGGCCGGCGCCCACGAACACCATGCCGGCTTTTAGATATTGTTGCCGCAGAAGCGCGAGCGTCTCAAGCGCAAGCGGAATGTGCGATCCTGGCCCGAGCGGCGCCGCTACCAGCAGCACAAAATTATATGCAGAAAATTCTTTTTTGATATCCGCGCGAACGGGCGCGTTGCGCAGCACCTGCGGGTCGTGAACCTTCTGAAGCTCGAAGAGCTTGGCGGCGCGCTCTATGCCAACCGCGTCTGCGGCATAGAGGCGGACGCGCTCCGAAAAAACGCATACGCGCTCGGCGAAGGTAAACAAGGTTTTGAGCCGCAGCATTACGAGACGCGCCTTGAACGCTTCAAGCGGCGAAGCGAAGTCCCAATACGGTTCGTGCAAATTGACCATCCACACGCGTTTGTAGCGCCGCGCGAGCGCGAACCCCACTTTGCCCGCAAGAAAAGGATCGTCGGAATGCACGATGTGCGCACGCAACTCTCTTTGCCAAATCACCTGCCGGCGCACGGTACGCATCGCGGCGAAGCGCTGCATAAAGGAGAACCGGGCGTTCGTCGGATACACCCACGCTTGCTCGCCAATTTTTTTCACACCATAATTCTGGCGGCGTTTGGTAAACACCACGATGTGCAAAGCTTCCGCGGCCTCGACCATCGCAGCAAGAAGGGTTTTCTCCTCACCCTCCTCGTCGAGAAATTTTTCGTTTGCGGTAATAAAAAGAATGTGCATAGACCTCATTGCGCCCGCATCTCCATTGTATCGCCAAAAAAGAAAGCCCGCGGGAGGGGGTCCCACGGGCAGGCGTTTATGCATACGGATAGAGCGTGTCGGCAAAAGGAATAATGACGCCGACTGAGCCATCTTTGCCGCGCATTGAATCGAGAGTGTTGCCGCCGAGTTTCGTGAGCAAGATGTGGATGGCAGAGCCAAACGCGGCACCTGAGCTCGGACCTGCCGGGATGCCATGCTTGTTGAGCCGCGCGCTGTACGCGCGGGCTGTTATCTCGTCGATCGGCTCCTCTATCGATACGAGCGGCCTTCGATCGTGCGTGATTTCCCACAGCCGGTCGTCGCCGCGCGTGCCGTCTATTTTTTGGCCGAAGTACGGTTTGGTCGCTATGATTTCGATGTTCGGCTTTCGTTCCTTGAAATACCTCCCGAGGCCGATGAGTGTACCGGTCGAGCCGATGGCCGACACAAGCAGCGACGCATTTCCACGAGTGCCTTCCCAGAGCCCAGGCGCGACAAGCCGCTCGTAACTCTGCGGATTCCACGAATTGCCGTATTGGTTGAGAAAAACGGCACCGGTTGTTTGCGCATACTGCCGCGCAAGCTCAACGGAGCCGGGATGGCGTTCAAGGCCGAGCATTCGGATCGCTTCGGATTCTTTCACGACGATTGCACCGTGATGCCGCAGCGGGAGCAGCTTGCCTCCTGGTAGGGAATCCGAAACGATAGTGACTACCTTTATATCGTAGCAACTAGCGCAGTACGCCATCGCCACACCAATGTTGCCGGAGGTCGGCTCGGCGAGTGTGCCGCCGGGACATACGAGGCCGGTTTGAACCGCTCTTTCTATCATGTAGCCGGCCGGAATGCGTTTGATGCTGCCAGGGGGCGCCATAAAGCCAAGAAGGGCATATATTTTGATACCTTTATTGCGCAGGCACTCCGGCAAATTCTCTTCCGGAATTAAAATCACAGGCAGAGAAAAGTCGGCGATCGGAACCTCGAAGAGCGGCTCCGGCAGCCGACTATAGGAAGGATTGCTCCAATCCATCGAATATTCCTTTCCAAAGATCGAATGTCGGCTATGCCGACGCTGTCGCCACTCTAGCAGATGGATAGCGGCGCCGAAAGTGGCGCTAGTATGAAATATGAGGTATTTTTTCTTTGTGCCTGGAGATATGCAAATGTATCCAGGCGTGGCTCAATCGAATTGAAAATAGGGTATATTTTCAATTCATCGCTAACTAGCCGAGATAGCTCAGTCGGTAGAGCGCATCCATGGTAAGGATGAGGTCCCCGGTCCGATCCCGGGTCTCGGCTCCAAAATTCATATGTGACTGAATGAGATCAGTTGGAGTATGAAAGATTCAAACGAAACCAAATTGTTGTTTAACATCTACCAATTGTAGCGGCCGTTTTTTTCTAAAATTTAACGCCGCAGTTTCTAAACCTAATGCCGAAATAAACCTTGTAATATAAGCAATTTTTATTTACTAGCACCCAATCAATCGTTTCTATCGGAACAGCAGCGCTTGACAAGCGGTACTGTGTATGCTTATATCCCATTCGGTAAGTTTCTTTGAGTGGAGAGAGAAATGCGGAAAATATTGAAGCCGGTTATGGCCTTAACCGGTCTTCTCCTACTCGGTACACTCGGTGCCTGCAGCGGTGTGCCGAAACCCGTTGTGATCCCATTACACGGATCGTATGGGCATACCTACGATCTTGTGCTGCAAGACACATCCCCCCACTGTTCGGGCGGGCCGCAATTGGCGGCTATCTTCGCGTATAACCCCTACGGTATGCCGAGTGCCGCGCCCATCGTGGGGAATGGCACGAGCACGTGCCAGTCGGCGGTTACTGCTTTAACCGCAAATCTTCCAAATATGGCTGGTATGGCCCTGGGCGGTTTGCTTACTAGGCCCTCGAATATATCCCTCAGCCAAAGTCAGGGAGGAGCTGTGGCAAATGCCAGAGGCGGATCGGCACGATCCGCGGCTCAAGGCGGCAACGCCAGAGCTCAGGGTGGTCAAGGCGGGGCAGGAGGCAGCGCCGCCGCGACAGTCGCTAGCACAAACGTCAACAACAATATAGCCAACTCGAGCAGCGCTGCTGCTAGCACTGCGTCTTCGGCTGCAGCTGCAGGTGCACAAGCCAACGGACCAGAATGCACAAGCTGTCTCCCTTAGTTTTATAGGAACTAGGCCCAAACTAGGCCCTCGGTACAAACCGGGGGCCTTTTTCATTTTTTCCAGTAATCAGATCCGATTTTGTGCTCTACTTGCTCCAGCAAAACAAGCAAAAAGCACCATCATAAGGTCCCTTTTTGAGTGGCGCCACGCAAATTTACTAGAACCAGTCTCACCA
>JBOHOA010000048.1:0-2521 GCA_050730975.1 Minisyncoccia bacterium | reverse complement strand
CTTTTGTTTTGAGCGCCGTTTGCATCGACTGCACTCCCTTGTGTCCGCCGGCGCCGGCGCCAAATGAAATTTTTACCTTGCCGACCGGCAGATCGAGATCGTCGTGCAGCACGACTAATTTTTCCGCAGCCTTAACCGAAGCAATGTAATTTTTTGCCGCAAGTCCGGATTCGTTCATGTCCGTCTCGGGCAGCACCAAGAGCACGCGCTCATCAAAAAGCTCTCCCTTGGTCGCGACGGCCCGCTTTTTATTTTCGCGCTTCCAGTCGGAAAGCGAATGCCGCTTGGCGATATGCTCCAAAAAATTCCGCCCGACGCTGTGGCGCGTGCCGTCGTACTGCGCGTCCGGATTGCCGAGGCCGAGGATAATCCACATGGCAACCGCAGTTTACCGTAAACAGTTTACCGTGAATAGTAGCCGCCCGTATTTTTTCTGTAAACGGCAAACAGTCAACTGTAAACTTGCAAATTTTTCTTACGAAGAACAATTTGCAAGCCGAACACTTGCACAGTTCTCTACTAGCAGTACAATAATCTCCATGCATGAGGAGCGTGGTGAAAATTTTTTCATCGAACTCCTTAAAATTGGCGTTCCGGTAGTCGTCATTGTCATTCTCATTCGCCTGTTCGTCGCGCAGCCGTTCATCGTCTCCGGTTCGTCGATGTCGCCGACGTTCGCGACCGGCCAGTATCTCCTGGTCGATGAGCTCACGTACCGCTTCGAGGCGCCGCAGCGCGGCGATATCATTATCTTCCGCTATCCCAAAGATCCGAGCGAGTATTTCATCAAGCGTATTATCGGTCTCCCGGGCGAGACGCTCAACATTACGCCCGCAGCGGTCTATCTCGTCGAGTCGAACGGCACGAAAGAGCAGCTTGAGGAGCCGTATCTGGTAAATCAAGGCAATATAGTCAACGAAACCGTCACGCTCGGACCCGGGCAGTACTTTGTCATGGGAGACAACCGGCCGGATTCGAGCGATAGCCGCTACTGGGGCGACGTCCTGGCGCAAAATATCATCGGCCGTGCCGCCTTGCGCCTCTTTCCGCTTTCAAAAATCGGCGTTCTGCCCGGCAAAGCCGTTATTGAGATCGAAGCAGTCGCTTCGTCGAGCGCGCAGGCGGCGGCTGCACTCGTGCGTCCACTCCATCTTTCTTTCTCAAACCTCTTTACTTCGGTTCGATCATAACTGACATTTTCTATGAGTACATCTGCTGCGGCGAAATTCGTCGGCGGAGCGTCCGAAGTAGCCCACTACTACGGCTTCCGACCACTTCCGGAAATCGCGCCGGAATTTGCGGGTGCAAAATTGCGATCGCTCGCGCCGCAGGATGCCGCTGCCGCCTGTGCCTCAACGCTTTCCGATGGAGAACCGGCGCTCGCGTTTTGGGCGTCGGCCGGACCGGCAGACACGGGACCGGCGCGCGAGTACGGATCGTTTTCACTGCAAATTGTCGGCTGCCCGACGTCGATTGGAGAAGTACACATACTCAAAACGCTGGAGGCCATCGTTACCGAAGCGGGTGCGGGTAGCGTGTCCGTGGCTCTCAATTGTCTTGGCGACAAGGATAGCCGGGTGCGGTTTTCCCGTGAACTCGCGGCATACCTTCGCCGCAACGCGGCGCTCTACGAAGCCGGGCTCTCGCCAGTAGAATGCGCCAGTATTGTCGAAAATCCGACGGCGGCGTATCGCATATCGAACGAGGCCCTGCAGGTGCTGCTTCAGGACGGGCCGCGTCCGATGCATTTTCTTTCAGAAAAAAGTCGTTTGCATTTCCGGCAAGTCCTTGAGCATCTCGAGCGCGTCAATATTCCTTTCGAAATAGATAACACGCTCGCCGGAAGCGAATACGCCGCGGGATCGGGCGAGCCGCGAGTGGTGTTCCGTCTGCAGTTACCCGCCGACGCCGGCACGATAACCGGTTCGTTTGGCGGCCGATTTGACGATCTCGTGCGCGGTCGCGCGGCGGTGCCGACGCTGCACGCAAGCGTATTTTTCCGTGTCAAGGCGCCGACGCGCGATCTGCCCTCTCACACGCCGACACTGCGCCCGAAGGTCTACCTTATTCAATTCGGCGATTCGGCGCGGCTCACCGGCTTTTCGGTTCTCGAATCGCTGCGCCGCGCGCGCGTGCCGGTGGCGGCGCAATTCGATACGCGGCATCTCGCGCCGCAGCTTATGAACGCCGAGCGCATTGGCGTGCCCTACGTCCTTATTATGGGCCATCGCGAAGCGCTCGACCGAACCGTTATCATCCGCGCGGTCGCGACAAGCTCGCAGCAGACGGTTTCTATCGCCGAATTGCCCAAGCACTTGCGGGCACTTAAGCTTGTCTGAATCAAAATTTTTGATTTGCAATTTTCGATCAATTTTTGAACTCTGCGCACCGTTTGCGGATGCGTTGCAAAATTGCAGCCTTGAAAGTTTTCCGCTGCTCCGTGCGTATCTTCCTTGCCGCTCGCGCAGCGTCATGGTATATTTCCGCCCATGATAGTAAATGCAGAAGTCGTCAAAAATTC
>JBOHOA010000047.1:0-1853 GCA_050730975.1 Minisyncoccia bacterium | reverse complement strand
GATATGTACAGAGGCAATATCTTTGAACAAATTTTTTAGTTTCATCATTCATGATTCCATTGTTGACGAAGTTTGTCTAGATCGGCAATTTCTTTCAACCATACATCGTTATTAGGGTCATCGGGTGGGATTCCGAGGTATTGGAGAGTCTTGAGTCCTATTTCTCGGAAACAGGGTGCTGCACAAATGCCTCCCATTTGATTTCTTCCGATGCCGGGGATATATTTATAAGCTGGATCATCAATGACAATAGAGAGAACAAAGCAGGGTTTTGTAGCAGGAGCAAACCCAACAAATGTTGATATATGATCTTTTTTTGAATAGACACCGTTGATCACCTTCTCGGAAGTGGCTGTCTTTCCAGCTTCTGTATATCCAGGAATATCGGCTCTCTTTGCAGTTCCCCCTGGCTTAGTTGCATAACGCATTCCTCGGACAATAGGATCAACGATTTCTTTTTCTAAAAGACGTTTGGGTGGTTTCTTTACATGCTCAAAAAGCACTTCTCCATCATGACTGATGATTTTTTTTATAAGCGTTGGTTTAACCTCGAATCCTCCGTTGGCAAAAATCGCACAACATCGCACCATTTGTAAAGCACTTGCAAGCACATTGTGCCCCATCGCAAGAGAATAAGGCGTTCCTTTGGACCACTCTTCTCGCCCATTGGGATGTCTTTTTCCCTGCCTTGGAAGAAGGCCGATACTTTCAGCAGGAAGTTCAATTCCTGTTTTAATCCCAAAACCAAACACCTGTTCAAGCATGTCATGGTACCATTTGTCGCCAAAACTCGCGATAACGCGCTCTATCATAGTTGCCATATAAACGTTAGACGACTTTTGAAGTCCCATCTCGAAATTCAAATACTTGTAGGAGTGAATATCTTTTAATGGCTTGCCTCGCCCTGGAAAATTCCGAGTCGCAGTATTGACTTTTTCGTCGATTGAAAAAAGTGGAGGTTTTCCTTGTCGAACTCTTTCGGCATTAGCTTTTAGAGCAATCGCAAGCGTTATCGGCTTTATTGTCGATCCAGGCTCAAATGGAATTGTGATTCCGTTAATCAGAGTTGATTCTTGTTTTTTTGGATCGTTGAAGTAATCACGATATCGAGACGGCTCAAAAAAAGGGTATTGCGCCCATGCTAAAATTTCTCCCGTGTAAGGATCCATCATGATGGCCCAACCACTTTTTGCCTCTGCTTTTATGACTGCTTGCTTGATTTCTTCTTCAGCAATTGCCTGCAAGTGGTGATCGATTGTGAGATAGACGTTAGAGCCGTGTTGAGGTGGTTTGATCACTTCTCCCATATCGAGAGATTTCCGAGGTGACCTAAGAATAACTCTTTGCCCATCTTCTCCTTTGAGAAATCGATTGAGTGAATACTCTAACCCTCCTGTGGGAACACACTCCTGTGCGTTAACATCTCGCTCAGATCTCACCGTATGTAAAATTTGACCGAGAAGCTTTCCAAATGGATATGACCTTTTATAATCTTGGATGAAAAAAAGGGCATTTCGTGGGATTTTATGGGTTTTCGCATACGGTTGCCACCATTTTAGGAGCGATTCTCGCATCTCAGGAGTTAGCCAGAGTATCAGTTTTCGACTCCGACTTTTTTTCTCAAGCTGACTTTTAAGCTTTGCTGTCTCTTCTGAAGTAATCCCTGTAATTTTCTGTATTGTGAAAACGATATTTGAATGATGCTCTATTTTGATGACACCCGGATCTGCATAAAGGTGAAATCTTGGAACATCCATTACTAAAGGTTGAGGATTTTCAGGATGGCCTTTTCGGAGTCCCGTATTGGCATAAAAGATACCTCGTTGATACGGCTCAATTACACTGAGTTGATG
>JBOHOA010000046.1:0-14847 GCA_050730975.1 Minisyncoccia bacterium | reverse complement strand
ACCCAGGAAGGCACGCTCTATCCCCTGCTCTCCAAGCTCCGGCGCGAGGAGCTCGTGCAGTACGAATGGCAGGAATCCGACGCCGGACCGCCGCGCAAATATTATTCGCTGACCCATAAGGGGCAGGAGCAGCTGAAAGAATTAAAAAAATATTGGTCGAAGATTAACAAAGATCTAAACAGTTTGGGGAAATAATTGCAAGCGTATGAATAAAGTAATAACTATCAATCTCGGCGGCACCGCCTACCAGCTCGAAGAGGGTGCGTACGACGCGCTGCGGGAGTATTTCGACGACGCAAAGGAGAAGCTTGCAGAAGATCCCGACCGCGAAGAAATTTTGAGCGATCTCGAAGCCGCCATCGGCGGCAAATGCGACGCCTACCTCTCGCCCGGCAAATCGGTCGTAACCGAGGCAGACATGGCGGCCGTCATCGCCGAGATGGGTCCGGTCGATCCGGCGTCGAACGAAAGCGCTGCGAGCGACAAAACGCAGGCGCATCGCCAAGAGCACACGTACAAAAAACTGTACCGCATCCGCGAAGACGAGATGATCTTCGGCGTATGTAACGGACTCGCCGCGTACTTCGGCATCGATGTCACGCTCGTGCGAATAATTTTCGTGCTGCTCGCCATATTCACCGGCGGCGGATTTTGCCTCGCGTACTTCATCATGATGCTCGTGATTCCGGAGGCCGAGACGCCGGAGGAGCGTGCGGCAGCGTGGGGCGCCGCGCCGATTACGGCGCAGGGACTCATCGACCAGGCGCGCAAAAGTTACGAGCAATTTACGAACTCCGACGAGTGGCGCGGACTCAAGCGCCAATGGCGCGAGCAAGCGCGCGACTGGAAACAAGAACTGAAGCGCAAGCACGATGCGCATAGACGCGAGAAATGGCGGGGCTATTCGCATTACGCCGATTACGCGAGATATGCGGACAATTCAAAATATGCGTATCGCTCGTACCGGCACTACTCGCCGTTTTGGGAATTCATGCAGACGATCTTCGGCATCCTCTGGCTCATATTCTGGGCGTTCGTGATCTGGCTTCTCTACAACCATGTGCCTGCGGTGCATCAATTCCTCGACCTTCTGTGGGGCTGGCTCGGGTACGTTTGGCAGGCAATCGTAAACTGGCTGGCGGCGCGGACGCATTGAAAAAGGTTGATTTGTAAGGGGTTTTTGGCTGAGTAAAATTGATTGACAAATATATAATGTATATTATATGATGCTTATAGCCATCTCCTCTTCACAGACCGTGTAACGTCAAACCAAACGGGGTCTGCGATGGCTAGGAAACTTTCTGCTGATACGTTAAAAGTAGTCGCGATTGAGTGCCCGGACTTTTCTGACACGCCGGGTGCGTGCGACTTGTTTGAGACTACAGAGACAGTTTCTCATCCTCTCGGGGGTGCGAATTGTTACGTGACAATTCCTGTGTGGAAATGTCGCGTGTGTGGCTTATGGATTGGCATAAGTGAAGAGGAGTAAAGCGAGGGCTGCTTGTAGGCACTTAGGTGTGCTGACACCGTTAGATATCCGTGCTTTGCGAAAGCGACACGGGTTGACACGGAAGGAACTTGAAAGGCTGACAGGCTTCGGCGAAGCGTCGATCAAACGCTGGGAACGCGGTGTAATAATTCAAAACGAAAGCACCGATACGTTTTTGCGTCTGATTGATGACGCTGAAGTGCTGGACAAGCTCCGGCAGCTACGCAAGCGTTTGGGCTACTAGGCACCAACGCAAGGAGAGAGGCCTCCTTAAGAGCTCAAACCTGGGCTCGGTTGCAATTGCAACCGAGCCTTTCTGCTGTATGGAAAAGTTTTC
Source organism: Minisyncoccia bacterium (assembly GCA_050730975.1). GTDB lineage: Bacteria > Patescibacteriota > Minisyncoccia > Phycocordibacterales > SBAW01 > JAKALC01. The sequence continues at coordinate 13,021 of JBOHOA010000046.1, read as the reverse complement.
TTAACGCAAAACGTATAGTTTTTGTTTTGTGCCAAGGCGACACCTCACTATGTATGAAGGCATGCCACGCTTAAAGCGCTGGCGCCATCGGACTTCACCCGAACAGACGTTAAAAATTCGTGAACCCGTCACATTTTGGTGGCGGGCTTTGTTGTTTTTGAAAAAATATTCAAGTCCTCACTATCATCGTATCATATGCGGCCGCATCATAGACGATGATATGCGAAAGTAAAAAATTAAAAGTCGACGCCTTTTAATTTTTCAAAAAGGAGTTTTGCCAGACGAATTTGGTCGTAGGAATATTTTTCGCCCAAGTGGTCGAAGACGGGGCGCAGGAATTCGGAATCGACGGCGCGCAAGGCGTTATGCACGTCGTCGATCACGTCTGCGTCGGGCAAGATATGTTCGATGTCGGCACGCGTGATCTTTCCTTTTTTCCACAATTCTTCGAGATGGCCGACGATGGTGCGCCCCTGAATCCCACGCTCCTCGGCGATCTCTTCTATTGACTTCCCTTCCTTAAGCAAGTGCAACGTCTCGTCGAACGTATTTGCCCTTGTTTTTTGGCGTGTTTGCATTCTTGAATCCTGAACCTTAGATCTTGAATCGGGCTCATGCCCGCCGCTCGCCTTTATGAATTGGGCATGCATTTTTTGGAGTTCATCCGCAGGAATCTTTGCGAACGCCTCTTCGGCCGTCTCTGAGGCCTCCTGGAACGACTCGTCACGCTCCAAAATCTCCGGATGCACTTCGAGCGCACGCTCATTGAGGCCGCCGAGTGTTAGGCCGGCAAGCGTGCGCACGCGCGAGAGCGCCACGTACCCCTGCCCATACTCGAACGTGCGCGAGAGATCCATGTGCGCGGCGTCGAGGCTAAGCCCTTGGCTCTTGTGGATGGTCATGGCCCACGCGAGCCTGAGCGGCAATTGAGTAATGGCGCCGAGCACACGGTCGTTCTCTTGTATCGACCACTCGGCCCGTTCGACGGAAATTTTTTCTCCATGCAACGTTTCAATAATAGGAAATCCCCCCTCGATAGCAGGCGAAAAATCGACTACCGTCCCGAGCGTGCCGTTCACATACCCCGCGTCGAAATTGTTCTTAGTAAACATCACCCGCGCGCCGATTTTCAATTTCAAAATTTCGGGCGAGAGGCAGCCGCGCTTGAGCGCTTCGACCACGTTCGGATTGCCGCGGCTTTCCATCGCAAAAGTCCTTTCCTCGCCGGCAATGACGGCGAGCTGCGCATCGTTCATGCGGTCGACGTCGACGTTGTGGGAGAAAAGTTGCGCTGCGCCGGATCCGGGATTCCACGCGCCCTTGCGGGAGACAAGCATCTTTCTATGCGCCGGCATAATCTCCGCGCGTCGCATCGCGAGCAATAGCTCTAGGAATTGCGGATCTTCCTGCCGATGCTGCTCCCCGAGATAGCAAACAATAGGATTCAGCTCGTCCCATACTTCCGCGTCGAACGCAAAGCGCCCTTGCGCGCCGCTGTCGAACAAATCCGCCGGTGCGTCTTCCGCACCCTGCCGACGTACGATGGGCGGCAGTTGGAAAAAATCGCCCACCAGCACTATCTGGAGTCCGCCGAATGCGCGGGCATCGCCTAGCACGGCGCGCACGGCGTCGTCGGCCATGGAAAGCGTTGCAGCCGAAAGCATCGAAACCTCATCAATAATGAGTGTATGTGCGGCACGGACGCGCTTCACCACGCGCTCGTTTTGCGTCAATTTGTCGAGGTCGTAGGCGCTTAAGAATTTTTTGATGCCGATTCCCGACCAGCTGTGGATGGTGTAGCCGCCGATGTGAGTAGCTGCAATGCCAGTCGAGGCAGTTATCGCGGGCTCGACGCCGCACTCACGCAGCCATTTCGTAAATGCGTTTATCGTATGCGTTTTGCCGGAACCCGGCTCGCCTGTCAAGAACACGTTAGTGCCGGTCTTTAGAATTTGTAACGCTTGCTCCTGAGTCATACAGAAAAATTATCTCAGTGGTATCGCCCGCAAATGCTTTCGCGCTTCTTTATATGTCGGCACCGTGCGCCCGACAAGCGCCCAAAATTTCGGTGAATGATTGAACTCGATAAGATGGCACAGCTCATGCACGACGACATAATCGACGAGCATGGGCGGCAGAGTCGCGATGCGCCAGTTGAAATTGAGGTTGCCTTTGGATGAGCATGAGCCCCAGCGCGTCTTTTGGTCGCGGATAAATATGCGTCCGAAAAAAACGCCATATATGGGCGCGTAATGCGCGAGCCGCACCTCTGCGAGCGTACGGGCCCGCTCTCGTGCGGATGCGTGGCGCTTGCGTGATGAACGGCGGGTCAATCGACGCATCGGGGCATTGTAGCAAATTTGCGGCACGAGATTTTCGGCGATACAATCGAGGTATGAGTTCTTCGCGAAAGCGACGCTTTAAGCCCGGCCCCTTCGCGCTCGCGGTGAAGCGCTCAAGAGCTGGCCTCGGGCTTTTTGCCGAGGAAAAAATTCCGAAAGGCGCGTGCGTCATCGAGTATACCGGGCGCCCCATGACGAACGCTGAGGCCGAGGCGAGTCGGAGCAAATATATTTTCGAAGTAAATAAAACGCTCAATATCGACGGCTCGTCGCGCACGAACCGCGCGCGCTACATCAACCATTCCTGCAAGCCCAACTGCGAGATAGAAATCGTGCACGGGCGGATATTCGTGATGGCGCGGCGTGGCATACGAGCCGGAGAAGAGTTATCGTACGATTACGACACCGATTATTTCGATTACTTCATAAAACCAAACGGCTGCCGGTGCGTCGCGTGTGCATCAGGGCTTTAGGGCGGTTTCATGGAGTACGGCGCATCGTGTGGGCGTACCCGCCTACGAAAGCCGCGGCGCATTTGATATATGCTCAACCTCGTCATTAGCCACGCCTATCTGTTTCTTATCCCGCTGGCCATCTTGGAGGGCCCGCTGCTTTCAATCGTGTGCGGCGTCGCCGCGGGCCTTGGGTACCTCGACCCATTCGTCGCGTACGGTATTCTCGTCGGCGGCGATTTATTGCCGGATATCGGATATTACTCTATCGGGCGGTTCGGCGCGACGCTGCCGTGGGTAAAAAGAGTCGCCACCAGAACGCGCCTCATCCGCGAGACGCTCCTGCCGCTTGAGGATCTCTGGCGCGAACATCTGCAGCTCACCCTCGCGAGCGCCAAACTCGCCTACGGCGTCAGTCCGCCGTTCATCGTGAGCGCAGGTTTGAGCAAAGTTCCGTTCTGGCGCTTCATCGGCGCCTCGCTCATCGTTTCGTGCGTGTATCTCGGTGCGCTCGGCGCGGCCGGATACGGATTGGCACTCGTGTACGGAGTCGCAGTCATCAAAAGCGGCCAGGCGCCGGAATATCTCGGCATCGCCGGATTCGCCTCGCTTCTCATTCTCGGCCTTATTATGTATCAGGCACGCCGGCATCTCGATCCGGTCCGGGCGCGCAGAAAAAGCAAAATTATCCATACCTAACGGCCGCATCCGCAAGTCGTCCCGGCCTCTTGTATCGCGCGCCACCGGCCCCACGTATGATACGCGAACTTTTCCGCGACGTTCAGTCCAACCGCATCGTGCAGGCAATGGCGGTTGCGCTCGTGGCGCTCGCGGCCTGGGAGTTCCGACTCATTTTGGCGCTAGCATTCTTCGCGTTCACGCTCGCCGCGGCGCTCGCGCCAGTAACCTCTCATCTCGGGCGCCGCATGCCGCGCGTTCTGGCGGTGCTCATTCCGTATATCGTTATTCTCGCGCTCATCGGTGGCGGCGGGTACCTCCTCTCCGGCACCGTGACCGCGCAGCTAAAAGACGTAGCGACAACGCTTCCGCACGACGTCGATCAATTGCTCGGAAATATTGCGCCGTCGCTCAAGACGAAGGACATCGGCGAGGCAATAAAGCAGTACGTCTCGAACGTGGGCAACTTCGGCAACTTGCTTACCATTCCGGAAGCGTTAGCCGAAGGGCTGGTCGAATTTTTGGCCGTGCTAGTAATGAGTATTTACCTCCTTATCGACCGCGACAGGTGGTTCGCTCATATGGCAACGCGGACGCGCGCGGTAGCGGAAGACCTCGAGCACACCCTTGGCAACTGGGTGCGCGGTCAAATCGCGCTTTCGGTAGCGGTCGGTCTGCTCGTGGCAATCGGACTGTTTATCATCGGCGTCTCCTACGCGCCGGTCATCGGCATTATCTCCGCCTTCTTTGAATTTATTCCGTACGTGGGGCCGATACTCGCGGGCGCGGTCGGCGTAATTTTGGCGGCGAATCAGTCGTTACCAACCGCGGGACTCGCGCTTATCGTATTTATATTGGTGCAACAACTCGAAGCGCACGTGCTCGCGCCGCAGATTATGCGCTACAGCGTTGAAGTGAATCCGGTCGCCGTTATTCTCGCCGTGCTCGCCGGATTCCAATTCGGCAGCATCCTCGGCGCCGTCATCGCGGTGCCGCTCGTATCGACCGCAACGCTATTGTGGCGGCACGACATGCACGCAAAATCGGACTAGCGCGCGCCGAACTGTTTGAGATCCGCGAGCACCTCCCCGGCGTGAACCGCGGGATCGACGTCCTCGTATATTTTCGCGATCTTCCCCTCGGGATCGATGAGAAACGACGTTCGAAGCACGCCCTCGTACTCGCGGCCAGCAAATTTTTTCTTGCCCCACACGCCGTAGGCGCTCACGGCCACTTTATTTTCATCGGCAAGAAGCGTAAATGGGAGCGAATATTTCTCGGCGAATTTTTTGTGGCTCGCGACCGAATCGACGCTGACGCCAAGCACCGCTGCCTGCAATGCACCGAAGTCCGGAAAATTATCGCGCAGCATGCACGCCTCCTTGGTGCAGCCGGGCGTGTCGTCCTTGGGATAAAAATAGAGGAGCACCCACCGCCCGCGGTAGTCATGGAGCGAATGCGGCTTCGCATCCTGGTCGGGAAGCGTAAACTCCGGCGCTGTATCACCTGTGTTCATGGTTGTCATAATAAATTAAGATAGATAAATTTTATCGGTATAACACCAGCGCCACTCATGGGGCGGCTCAAACGAATCAATGATCGGATGCCCCATGCCCTCAAAATATTTGCGGGCGTGGGTGTTTTTTGACGAATCGCAGCAGCCCGTGTGTCCGCACGTGAGACACAGGCGCACCTTCACCCACTCGTCGCCTGTCTTCTCGCACTCCTCGCACCCTTTGGGGTGCGGCGTCACGTCTTTTATTTGATCCGTATGCGTGCAGGTTTTTTGCATACCGATAGCAGAAGTATAGCATTCGGCTATGTTCGGATAGAAAACGCCGCACCTTATGGTGCGGCGCGATACTGTCTTTTTTCGGCGTCACCGATTATCGGTGCACTACAACACGTACTCGTCTCCTGCCGACACGCTCGACCAGGTAGAAAAGCGTGATGGCATGATGGAGCCCCAGGTGGATGCATCCATGCGAGCCCTTACGCAGGGTGCCGCCATGGATCGCCACGTTGCCCGAAAAAAAAAGCGAATAGGGCATAGGCGCCGGAAGATCCTTCTGAAGCCTAGAATTCCAATACGAATACTTGCTCGACGTGTGTTTCGAATCCATAAGATGTATCCGAAACACACCCCTCGGCGTTTTGTATCCGGACATCGCCGTGGCAACCCTCCACACGTAGCGTTGGACGCCATCGAGCGACACCTGCATCTCATGCGCCGAGATGTCGACCACAATTATGAGGCGCGGATGCGTGTGCCGCAGATGCGCCTGCGCGCCGTGTGACACGAAAAGCGATGCCGCCATCATTATGACGGCCATCCCCAAAATGATCTTGCGCACTTCTTTCCCCCTCCAAAGTACGTACCTCTCCAATTATAATACATTTTATAAAAATTGCAAGAGACCGCACAACGGCAACCTCTTGTCACCTCCCTGCTGCCCTGTCTCTTTTTTGCAAAATACTAGAATATGAAACTAGGAAAGGGGCTTTGTGCAAAATTGATTGTTTTAAGGCGTTGGGATCAGCGGGTTGCAGCTTTTGCAGATTTTGAAGGGTGCGGTCTTTTTTGCTCAAAACGTCGACGCGTTTGAGCTATCTTTGTCTGCATCTGCGTGATTTTTATAATTCCATCGTTCTGCGTAGAAACAATGTTCGCAATTGCTAGATGGGGCGGGGGAAGACGAGATTGAAGCTGTACTATACATTCCGTCAATACAAGGTATGATCCAATCCATATCTATACGGATTGAAACTATATGCTGCATAAATGAAAGCGTAGCACTGAATCCACGGCGTGATACTGTTTTTGCATTTGCAATCAATAAATATCCTTCTCTCGCAACCGCAAAATCGTTTTCTTTTAACAAGAAAGTATAAAAGGAGATCTGACGAATGTAGCTATCCGCATACATGCCTGCCAACTCCATTCCGCTTTTATCAGGTTTCTTCGCAGTTGCCTTAAAATCAACAACAGCGAGCGAACCGTCTGGCAATTGGAGCACTTCATCAGGCGCACCGTTTACTTCGATATTTTGTTCTGATAAAAATGTACGAATGCCTTTCTGTACCGAACGCCACTCATCTATCTCCGGCCCATCATACGGAATCGCATCAATGGCGCTTTGAGCGAAGAGCGGATGCGTTTTTCGGGCTTTCCGGTAACGGTCAAACTCACGCTTCAAAAGTGTATCGACCGTTTTGTTAAGTGTGAATGCGGGGATTGAGGGACGCTTGATTCCCAGCCTCACTTCGTTATAGAAGCAACGTGGACATTCCAGATAGAGTTCTACACTTCTCCGCGACAGCCGCAATGGAAACGGCAGCGCTGGATCAAATAGAGGACGTCGACGCATACTTCACCTTGCCGTCTGATTTGAGCGAGATAACGATCGGATTCCTGCGATGTGCTTCGCGCAGATCATCAAGCGCTATGCTCTTCTTTTCATCACTTTCAATCGTCTGTTCACCATACTCGACATCACGCAAAGCACGTTTGAGCGCGATCCAGTATGACGCTTGCATGTCGGCGTCGGAAATGTTACCGCACTTCGTGCATATGTATATTGCGCTATTGCCGCGTGTATCCTCCCAATCAGCTGATATGTCAAACTGCCCCTCGCGTATATTTCTCAAATCTTTCAATGACGGACGTGTCATTTTCTTTTCTATACCCCATGCTTCCCTCGGGGTTTGATCGTAAAGTGAATGCAAGCACTTACTACACAAGTAGCTCGTCGCGTACGCGCTGATTTGTTTGCCGGCGTTGCCTTTCCCTTTCCACTCGCCCCATACTAACCTTGCCTCCATCTTTTCTGCCTCGTTGCCGCCTCGTCCGGTATCGGCACGTTTTACCGAATCATAAATCGCACGCACACGGTTACCGCCCGTCTCGAATGCTGATATCTCAAATTCATACACCGGGGTAGCATCATACCGCATCGCCATTGCGTGCACTTGATTTCGTAGACTCGTAATGGCATTTTCGCGTAAACGCTCAAGTTTCGTGGAAGGCATTCCGAACGTGCCAAGTGATTGACGAGTTTTAAGTGTCTGCACGAAATCGCGAATGTTGCGCGTCAAGCGCTCGTAAATGAAGCCGTGGCCCAAAACCTGCGGGGCACCCTCGCGCAGTTCGAGCACTGTCCAGGCGAGACCGAACTCGCCGACATCTATTCCCATATAACGCATGCGTTTGCCAAGAGCGAGCTGTGAATCCTTTTTCTGTGGCGAGAGCGAAAAGGGTATACTTACAAAGAGCCGCGTTTCTTTCTCATCACCCTTATCTTCTTCAACGCGTACAGTTTCGCGTTCCAGATCCCAGGTTATTTTTATCGGCACCTCAACAATAAACGAATACTCGCCGTTACTAACGGCAATACTGTGTTTGTTTTGCCACCACGATTTCTCACCACTTAACGCTTTATCTAAAAACTGAATTTGATACTTGGACGAACGAATAGCTAGTAGTTTGGCCTCATCCTGCTGTATTTGCTCAAATGCCTCTTTGCTAAAATCTTTTCGTTTCCTTTTTTCCAACACATCTATACTTACCGCGCCCTTTCCCACCTGCTTGTCGAGCGCGATCCCCCATATTTTCCCAGCTCGCGCGAGTGGGTATTTTTCATGGCTCGCGATGGTTTGCACCGTATACCGTTCAGTGTACATTGTGCGGCTCATCTTCGTAAGCGCACCCTTGAGTTCCGAGAGCACTGTCGTCTGCAGAAAACGACCATATTCACGAAGTTTTGCTGGACGATTTCCGATAACGCGTTGGAATGCGTGGGCTTTTTCAAACATTTCTTGCGGCAATTTGTCCAATGCGAGAACATAATCTCCAATTTCGGCATATTTCGCCAAAATGCCGAAGCGTATCTTCTCAAGTTCACACGCATCTAAAAGATCGCCGACGTCACCAACGGCGATAATGTCATCCCAATGCGGTGCAATCGCATTTACAATGCGTGCCAATTCGTCACCCGCGTCAAGATTGTTTGCAATCGTAATCTCGCGACCGAAGTTTGAGCGTGCGTGGAATGAACGATAGAAGAAATAATAGTTCTCGTTTTCTTTATCCAATATGTTATCTAAGGAAACCGGCGCGTTATCTTTTTTCAGAGGATACGCGCCGAGCACAGCGCGCACCCTATCTTTTGCACGCGATCCATTTAGCATAAAAAACTTGCGGCGCAATGTCTCAAGTACCTTCAACAAATGTTCATCATTCGCATCACTTGCTTGCATCGTTCCTTCTAAATGCACAGCAGCTTTATTGAGATACACCACCGCAGCTTTTACCTGCTTCGGAGCAAGTATCAGCTTTCGATACTTCACGCGCTTCGCATCTCCCGGAAACTCCGGAATGAGTTTAATATTTTGGTAAAGTGGCGTATAGACGCCATTTGCTCTGTGTTTTTTATCCCACGCGTCTCGCTCTTTTTTACTTTTCCCTGGATTTTCAGAAAACCTATGCTGGTATATTTCATTCAGCTCCGTGCGCAGAGCAGCAAGCTGATCTTGATATAATATAAGACTGGTGTCGCTCAACTCATCGCGCAACTTTTCAATAATCATAAGGCATAGACGTGCCGATTCTTGAACTTCATGACCCAAGTTCGTATCAGTTGTTACTTTTTCAAGTTGTGCAACGTGCGATAGATGTTCTTTCTCCCCTGTGCCGAATAATTGTTCTTGTATTTCGCGCTTTTGACGAAGCATGTTGGACACCCACGAATCAACCTTGCCGCCGAATGACGTACGATATTCGTGCCAATTTTTATCGAGCGCGGGCGCAGGCAGTTTTCGCGCGCTTTTGACGAGAAGCGCGATACGTTCTCTAAGTTCATCTTCACGTCCTTGCCACGCTGGTATTGCGATAAGATTAGCGCGATAAAATCCATCTCCACCATTACGAAGATCGTTCAATACTTCGTTAAAGTAGTTAGAGAGAGCAGCCTGTTTATTGAAAAGCCCCAAGATAGCAGTTAGATTTTTCTCTTTGTATTGCGTGTAAGCTCCGTGTTGTTGGACAAACTGTTTGTATCGTTCAACGAGCGTTATTGCACTCTCGCCCAATCTAAACGGAAGATCGGGAGCAACTATTGTCGGGTATTCATACGCGCTCTGTTTGGATTCAATGCCCAAAAATTGGCTCACTTTCGCTTTCTTATCAACACCCTTAACTCGCCACGACTCAAAAAGCGATAAAAATTCATCTAAAATCGTTTTCGGCGTTTCCTGTTTAAAAATCTTATTCGTCTTGGTTCTGCTATCTGAAAAAAAAAACTTATAGATAACATCCATGTCCACCCATGCCGTCAATTTCGGATATTTCTTAGAAAAGGTCTCTTCAAATTCGGCGCGTTTTCCTCCAGACGTATATACGGCAAGCACGTCTTGTATGGCCCGCTCTTTGTCGGGCGCAAAAATAACACCAGCTCGTAACGAGTCCAGATAAAAGTCCGCGAGCGAATATGGATGCGCATCTGCGGCCTCATTTTTGATCCAATCAGAAAACTGCAAGTCTCCCATCATTGCAACCGAATCGATGCGGACATTCTTGACGAACTTCTCAAACGAGGATTCTGCCTTATCTGAAAACGGTACGAGCGGATACTTGATGGTACGTGTCGCATCACCCCCGCTATAGGCAAGGCGCATCGCATGAAGCTTGTAGCCCGTCGGTACAAGACGCTTTTTCTTTCGCGGCAATCGCGCTTTATCAGTTCTTTTCATAGAAACTCTGACAAGGTAATACAAGAGGACAAAGAGATGGTAGGAAGGCGAAGTCTTTGTGCACGCACAAAGACGGAACTACCTCTTTTTTAAAAGATTACGGAGGAACGACTTTTTTGGCCAGCTCTCCTCGCTAGATTTCGGAGTGCGGAGATGAGCATCTCGCCTTCTTCCCTCCAGATTTCGGAGTTCTCTGTGTTCTCATTAGCCTTCTTCCCTCCAGATTTCGGAGTGATACTCGATATAGGATAGCCTTCTTCCCTCCAGATTTCGGAGTGAAGCTCTTTGGCAATGGGCCTTCTTCCCTCCAGATTTCGGAGTAAGCTAGCAGTAGGTTTAGCCTTCTTCCCTCCAGATTTCGGAGAGATTCTCTCCTTTACCCTTATATTACTTTGTCAAAGTCCTATTCTTGGTTGACGGATTGCGCTGGAAACTGCACTATTTTCAACGCAATTTCAATATAAAGCATTGTATGAAAAACGTAAAGCACAAGAGCAGCCTCTGGCTCCCCTATCTATCAACCATCGCAATAAAAGGCGAGCGGCTCGTAGGAGCTTATAAAGGTGGCGAATTTGATGAAAAACTGGAAGACATCGCTTCTATTATGATTTACGGTTCATCTTGTCCGCTTAGCCAAGAGGTGCTTGAAATGAGCGCGCGATGGAAAATTCCTGTTTGTTTTCATCGTCGCAATATGACGAACGTCGTATGGATCAGTGGAGGAACGCAAGGGAGTAAAAATGACCTCCTTACGAAGCAAATCTTGTTTCGAGAAGACGCCCGGAAGCGGTCGCATATCGCACGCAAGTTGTTAGATGCGAAATTTAGGTCCATGCAATGGCTAATGCCTTATCCGTCCGATTTGAAACCAGGCCTTTCTGTTACCCAGATGCGAGCCATCGAGGCACGACACGCACGAGCATATTGGGATAAATATTATGCGCTTTTGGGTATGAAAGGAAACCGTCGGAAACGAGAAGACGCGGTGCGCAATGTGCTCGACGCAGTTTCAAAATTCGTTTCGGGCATTCTACTGCGTTGGATTATATATCACCGCCTCTCTCCGCAGCATGCTTACCTGCACGAACCGACCGAGTATCCAGCGTTAGTATACGATCTTATGGAACCCTATCGCGGTTACATTGAAAAAATAGTATTGAATGCAGTTCGCGCGGCGATAAGCGAACAGATCGAAGAAAAATTATGGGTTGGATATGCCATAGCTCAAGTTGAGGATTATCTTGACGGAATAGTTTATGTTGATGCCACAAGGCAACTTGTCACGTTTCAAGAATTGATGCACGGATCGGTGCTCGCGCTACGCGCGTATTTTATTGGCGAAGCGCAACGGTATATCCTTCCCGTTCCCGGGAAACCCAACGGTGGCCGACCGAAGAAAGTAGGATACCGGCTATATGGACGCAGTGCCGGAAGGACGGACTTCTGGGAACAATCGCATCTTTATCACAAGCGCCAGAAAAAACAGATGGGCGAATATTGCTCCGACCAGACGCAGGGTAAAGTCTGAAAGGCTAATGCATCGTCGAGCTCGCGGAAGAGGCCGAAGCGTTCATGACGCCGGCGAATAGATTTTCTTGGCCGTTGAGGGATACGTGCTCAAGCACGTCGTTGAGCTCGTTTTGCACCGTCTGCTCAGCGGCCGCCGTGAATTGCTTGATCGCGCCTGCGGGGTAATTGTTGAAGTCGGATTGCCCCACGCGCGTCGTGAACTCGAAGCAGGAGGAATCGCTCTTAGAATAGAGCCGGTAGAGCGTGTCATCGGCAAAGTGTCCGGCCGCGGCATTGCCCACCTTCGTGAACGCGCTTGTGTCATAGCTCGCGCCCGAGGACGTGGCGGCCGGCGCGACCGCAACGCTGTAACCCGCGGGCGGCGCGGTAAGGCACTGCGTCTCCTTCGTAAGATCAGTTCGGTGCGTTATCGAGATGCCCGCGCTCTCAAAATTAGTCCCCCGGTAGCTGCTCGTCGCGATGTCATAGAGGCAATAATTGAAGCCCTGGTCGCACGGCGGAATGTAGGAATGCACCATGCCCGAGAGTTGCTGCTCATTGACCGCGAGGCCGAACGCGGCCGATGGAATGTTGATGGTGACGGGGCCGCTCGAGACGTTTTGGTCGTACTGAAGACCGCCGGAGGGCGTAGAGGTGGCCGTCGACGTGGCCGCGCCCGTGGTGCCGGGCGCTTGCGCCGGCTTGCTCGAGCCCCAAATCCAGACAGCGAGAATGATAAGAATAATGATGATAATTAGAACGATCCAGCCGCGGGTAGTCATACAATTCGTAGTATCGTCAGTAACGATTAATTTTTCATGAACTAGCGTCGTTGAGCGGCATGCCGTTTATATAATCTGCCTTGCCGATGACGACGCCCTGCCGGCGCACGAGCGCGTAGGCCATCGAAACGTGAAAGAAAAAATTCGGAATCGCATACTCGCGCGCGTAATCATACCCGGTCATGTATTTGTCCTTGAAATACGGGAGCACGATCCGGCGCTCGACCGCGCCGGCGTAGGCGCTCTCGGGCACCGACTGGATGAACGCGATCGTCTTGTCGATGCGGGCCTGCAATTCCTCGAGGCTCGCTTCGTTATCTTCCATAACTGGCGACTCGAGGCCCGCGAGCCGGGCGACCGCGCCCTTGGCGTTGTCGCAAGCACTGCGCACCTGCCGCGCGAACGGAAACATGTCCGGCGCAAGCCGATCTTCCATGAAAGAGGCTTCGTCGAGCCCGTGCTCGCGGGCTTTGCCGAGAACGGTGCGCAAGCCGCCGAGCGTTTTTACGAA
>JBOHOA010000045.1:0-22756 GCA_050730975.1 Minisyncoccia bacterium | reverse complement strand
CGTGAATTCGCCGTTTTTAGTGACGTCGACCGAGACCGCGCCTCCCGAGAGTACGCCGCGGCTTATCATGAGCTGTGCCACTTTTGTGAGGATCTTGTCCTGAATGAGCCGGCGCAGCGGCCGCGCGCCGTAATGCGGATTGTAGCCTTCCTTGGCGAGATACTCGTACATCGCCGGCGCGCACGAAAGCGTAATGTCTTTTTCTTTGAGCCGCGCGATGACTTCGTCTATTTGGATGCTGACGATTTCGCGCACCGCCTCCGGCGAGAGAATGTTGAAGACGAGAATTTCGTCGATGCGGTTCAGGAATTCGGGGCGGAAGTAATCCTTGAGCGACTGCAGCACTTTTTCCTTGGCTACGCGGTAATTGGCCGCGTCACTGCCGCCCCCGAGGGCAAAGCCGATTTGCTCCATTTTGTCAATGTGCGTGGCGCCCACGTTACTCGTCATGATGATGACGGTGTTGCGGAAGTTGACTTTGCGGCCCTTGGCGTCGGTCAAGGTGCCATTGTCGAGGACCTGGAGAAGAATGTTAAAGACTTCCGGATGCGCTTTTTCGATTTCGTCGAAGAGCAAGACCGAGTACGGGCGGTGCCGCACGAGCTCGGTGAGCGCGCCGCCTTCCTCGTGCCCCACATACCCGGGAGGCGCGCCGATGATTTTGGAGACGCTGTGCTTTTCCATGTACTCGGACATGTCGACGCGAATGAGCGCCTTGTCGTCGTTGAAAAGGAATGTGGCGAGCGCACGCGTGAGTTCGGTTTTGCCGACGCCGGTCGGCCCCAAAAACATAAATGAGGCAATGGGGCGGTTCGGATCGGCGATGCCGGCGCGCGAGCGCTTTACGGCGTCGGAGATTTTTTGCACGGCCTCGCTTTGGCCGACCACGCGCCCTTCGAGCTCATGTTCCATCCGCGAGAGCTTTTCGGCTTCGCCTTCGAGCATGCGCGAGACGGGGATGCCGGTCCATTTGGCGACGACGTCGGCGATGTCCGATTCGGTGATTTCTTCCTTGAGGACGCGCCGTGTCGATTGCAACTTTTTCAGCCGCTTTTGTTTGGCTTCAAGATCGCGCTCTATCGCCGGGATTGATCCGTAGCGAATTTGCGCGGCGCGCGCGAGGTCGACGGCTGCCTCGGCGGCCTCGGCCTCAATGCGCAAAGCTTCGAGATCTTTCTTGGCGGTTTTAATTTCGCCGAGCACCTGCTTTTCGTTTTTCCAGCGGGTCTCGAGTTCGCTCGTCTCTTCTTTGAGATCTGCAATCTCTTTTTCTATCGCGCGGGTGCGCAACTTGGCGGTGCGACCGCTTGGCGATTCCGCTTCTGCATCTTTTTTGAGGGCTTCGCGCTCTACCTCGAGGCGCATAATTTTGCGATGTGCCACTTCGAGTGCGGGAGGTTTGTTTTCAAGCGAAATGCGCAGACCGGAGGCGGCTTCGTCGATAAGGTCGATGGCCTTGTCCGGCAGAAACCGGTCGGCGATGTAGCGGCTCGAGAGCGACACGGCGGCTACGAGCGAGTCGTCGGTAATATGAACGCCGTGAAAAAGTTCGTATTTTTCTTTGAGGCCGCGCAGGATGGCGATGGCGTCGTCGTACGTCGGTTCCGACACATACACCGGCTGGAAGCGGCGTTGGAACGCCGGGTCGCGCTCGATGTGCTTTTGATATTCGCGCAAGGTCGTCGCACCGATGAGCCGCATGTCGCCGCGGGCGAGCGCGGGTTTCAGCATATTGCTCGCGTCTATCGATCCTTCGGCCGCGCCGGCGCCGATCATGGTGTGGATCTCGTCGACGAAGAGAATTATCTTGCCCTCCGCGCGCTCGATTTCTTTCATAATCGCCTTGAGGCGCTCTTCGAATTCGCCGCGGTACTTGGTGCCGGCGATGAGAAGCCCGAGGTCAAGCGAGACGATGTCTTTGTCGCGCAAGCTCTCCGGCACGTCGCCCGAGGAGACGCGCGCGGCGAGGCCTTCGGCAATCGCGGTCTTGCCGACGCCCGCCTCGCCTATAAGGATCGGGTTGTTCTTAGTGCGGCGCGAAAGGATTTGGATGACGCGCTCTATCTCCGCGTCGCGGCCGATGACCGGGTCGAGTTTATTCTCGGCCGCCATCTTGGTGAGCGAGCGCGTGTATTTTGGAATGGCGCGGAATTTTTTCTGCTCGTTTTGTACCGGCGTCTTGCTTGAGCGCACTTCCATGAGCGCGCGCAGCACGCTCTCGCGGGTGATGCGGAAGCGGGCGAGAATATCGCGCGCCGCGCCCGGCGTGTCGAGAATGGCAAGAAAGAGGTGCTCGGTCGAGACGAACTCGTCGTGGAGTTCGCCGGCGGCTTTGGCCGAGCGCTCAAGCGCCTGCACGAGCTCGGGAGTAAGGTAGAGCTGATAGGAGGTCGCGGCGACCGAAGAGATTTCGGGCGCTTCGAGCATCTCGAGCACCGTATCGGTAAGGAGGATGCCGTCGACTTCCAGGCGATCGAGTATCGAGAGAACGACGCTTTCGTCTTGCGAGAGCAGCGCGGCAAGAAGGTGGAGAGGCGAGACGTGATTTTGTCCGCGCTGTTGGGCGAGGATGTGCGCTTCGCGCACGGCTTCTTTTGCTTTTGTCGTGAAGTGATTGAATGGAGGCATGATTTGGAGCGATTAGCTAACAACAGCCAACTAACAACAATGGTACTGTATCTTTGAGAACGTTGCGAGTTGGTCGCCGCTGGTTAATCATTTACGGATGTGAGTGCCGTGTAGAAATTTTGCCTTATAGCGAGTGAAGTTTGAGTGGTCATGCCGACCACGGCACCCGTGAGATCGATGACTATCGCGCCCGGCGTGCCCGAAGACAGGTCAGACTGAATCGCGCCGCCTTTTGGCAATTCTGCAAGCATCCCCTCGGCAACGACGTCGTCGCTCGTGCCGCCGATACGCACCAGGCTCGCGCCAAGATTAAGCATGCCGGCGCCCGCTATACTTGCGGGTACGAACGGTTCGGTCGAGGTTGACGTAACGGCCGGCGCAAGTGAGAGCGTCTCGAGAGCGCTTGAGGATGCGAGTGATCCGAGAGTTACCGAAGCGATGGAGCCGCCCGGAAGCTGCGCGTCGTAAACGATGTTGGGAGAAAGTACGCCGGCGCTCGTGAGCGCCGCGCCGTCTTTGCCCATCACGATGCCTCGCGCAACCACCGTCCGGGTAGGATCCGATGCCGCAAAAATTTTGATGATGCTCTTTTGTGCCAGGGCAATGGCGGCGGGTGCGGCTTCTTTGTCGGTAACGATGATTTCTTTGACGGTTTCGTCCGCGGTGGCGGCCGTTTGATTCGGCGGCGCAACCTGCTGCACGGTTTTTTCGATGATATGGTCGACGGTCCTAGCTACCTCCGGTGGTGCCTGTCTCATGAGTGCCGCGGTCACGATGCCGGTCGCTATGGAGGTGACAAACGATGCCAAGAGAGCCAGCAGGATGATTTGGGTTTTGGTGAGGTGCTCAAGGGACATCGTGCCTATATAATAGTATAAAAATCCACTTTGTGCAAAAGATTCGGCAAGGTTACTGGCCCAATTCCAGCAATTTTACGCCGAAAAATATGGACATTTACTCTCGTGCCCGGTATAGATCGCAGGCTTTTTTTAGTGCCGCGGCGATTTGCGTACCTTCGGCTTTGGTGGCGGTCGGGAGAAGCGTGAAGCGCACGGCGGTCTTTGAAAGCGCTTTTGGCACGCCAAGGGCTTTGATAACATGTGACGGTTCTTCGTCGCCGGTGTTGCACGCCGAGCGCGTCGAAGCCGCCACGCCAAATGCGTCGAGAGCGATAACGGCCGCTTCGCCGTCGAGCCCGGCAATGGAGACATTTAGATTGTTCGCGACGCGGTGGTCGGACGAGGCCTGCCTCGCCAGCAGGCGGGCCGTGGCGAAGGCGGGACCGTTTGCAATGGCGTCCGGTATCATTTTTTTGATCTCTTTCCAAAGATGATCGCGCACCGCCGCTACTTTTTTCTTTCTATTTTCTAATTTCTTTTTGTCTTGCGCTTCCGCGAGCGCCACGGCGAAGCTACCCGCAAGCGGCACATTCGGCGTGCCGGCGCGCAGATTGAATTCCTGCACGCCGCCGCGCATTTGCGACTCGATGGTGGTTTGCCGCCGCACATACAGCGCACCGACACCTTTGGGCCCTTGCACCTTTTGGCCGTCGAGCGTCAGCAGATCGACGCCGAGTGCGTCTACTTGAATGTCTATCCAAAACGGCGCCTGCGATGCGTCGGTATGAAATATGAGTGGCAGCGCGTCCGCGCCGCGCTCTTTGCGTGCGTGCCGGATTTGGCGCGCGAGATCGCGAATCGGCTCTATCGTGCCCACTTCGCTGTTGACGAGTTGCACGGAAACGAAGACGGTTTCGTCGCGAATCGCTTCGGCGAGCGCTTTTTGCGAAACGAGCCCTTCTGCATCGACCGGCAGCTCGGTAACCTCGAGCCCTTCGGCCGCGAGTGCGCGCAGCGGCTCGAGCACGGATTGGTGTTCTATTGCCGACGTGATTGCATGCAGCAGCGAGCTGCGAGCGGCGAGGTGCGAGCGAATGAGCGGACGCAGAATGCCCTGAATCGCGAGATTATTTC
Organism: Minisyncoccia bacterium; assembly: GCA_050730975.1. GTDB lineage: Bacteria > Patescibacteriota > Minisyncoccia > Phycocordibacterales > SBAW01 > JAKALC01. Next base: position 18,155 of record JBOHOA010000045.1, on the reverse strand, counting down.
CCTCGGTGCCGCTTGCGGTAAAAATGATTTCGTCGGGGTGTGCGCCTATGGCCCCGGCGATTTTTTTGCGCGCGGCCTCGAGCTCTTTTTTTGCGGCAACGGCTTCGTGGTGCAGAGCGCCCGCGTTGCCGAAGACGTCCAAAAGCCGCAGCAATTCCTTGCGCGCGGCAGGCGAGAGCGGGGTGGCGGCCGCGGCGTCTGCGTAGATGCGGGTCATATGCACACAATAAAGGATAGATACTAAGAAGCAAATTCGGACTCGCGAGAATTAGCCTCTTTCGCGATTTCGCAGTTTCGTTGCCAGATCCTATAATTTGCGTCTCGCTGCGGAAAAGAACATGAGTTTACGATGCCGGCAAGGTCGCGCGGAAGCTATCCGCAGTTGTCCGTGGCGCGGGTTGTCATATACTCACGATATGCTTGCTCTAAAAGCGCAGCTTATTGCCGGTGCCCCGTATATCGCGCTCGGCGCGCTTATTATCGCGCTCATCGCCCTCATCGTGGCCGCCCTCGCGTACCGCCGCCTCAGCCAGCTGCGGCTTGAGTCCGGAGCGTCGCTCGAAGAGACCATGCGCGAGCTCGTCAAACATTCGGGCGACATGCGAAAGTTCCGCGAACAGCTGGAAGAGTATTTGAAACACGCCGAGGTGCGCATCCACACGAGCGTGCGCGGGGTCGGAGTCGTCAGATTCAATCCGTTCATCGGCGACGGCTCGGGCGGCAACCAGAGCTTCGCGACCGCGCTTGTGAACGAGCGTGGCGACGGCGTGGTGTTTTCCGCCATCCACTCGCGCGCTGGCAGCGCCTCGGTGTATGCCAAGCCCCTTTCAAAAGGCGTGTCGACCTTTGAACTTACCGATGAAGAACGAGGCGCGATAGCAAAAGCGATGGAGGGAGTGAAGCGTGCGGCCGGTAAGCAGTAAATGCAACTGCTTGCGGTTCCTTTGAATCGCTGGTACTACATAGAGATGCCGCAAACAATGAGCAATACGAAACGGCTGGCGCGGCCGCCGGTGGTCGCGGTGGTGGGCCATATAGACCACGGCAAATCGACGTTGCTCGATTACATCCGCAAGACGAGCGTGGCCGAAGGCGAAGCCGGCGGCATCACGCAGCACGTGGCGGCATACGAAGCCGAACACGTCGGAAAAACGATAACGTTTATCGACACGCCGGGCCACGAAGCGTTCATTGCGATGCGCAGCCGGTCGCTTGCGGCCGCCGATATCGCGATTCTCGTGGTCTCGGCCGAAGATGGCGTGAAGCCGCAGACTATTGAAGCGTACCGGCTCATCGAAGAGACGAAGACGCCCCTCGTCGTCGCGCTCACCAAAATAGATAAGCCTGGCGCCGATATCGAACGCGCGAGAAAATCGCTCATCGAGCACGAAATGTATCTCGAAGGCATGGGCGGCACCGTGCCGTCGGTCGGCGTATCCGGCAAGTCGGGCGAAGGCGTTTCGGAACTGCTCGACCTCCTGCTTCTTCAGGCCGAACTCTCCCAGCTTTCGTACGATCCCAAGGCGCCGGCGCGCGGCATCGTCATCGAGGCGCGTGCTTCCGCCCGCCGCGGCACCTCAGCGACGCTCATCGTAAAAGAGGGCGTGCTTCGCGGCACCGGGTTCGTCGTTGCCGGCAGCGCGTTCTCTCCGATGCGCATCATGGAAAATTTTGCCGCCCGTCTGGAAAAAGAAATTTCTGCCGGTCGGCCGGCGGTGGTGGTCGGATTTTCGGCGCTGCCGAAGGTCGGGAGCGAATTCTTTGCGGTCAAGACTAAAAAAGAAACCGAGGCCGCGATTCGCGATGCGCGGGCCGATACTACGTCGGCGCCGCGCAGTGCCGCGAGTGAGGGGGAAGCGCCAGCGGTGCCGCCGCTCGTGATTGCGCTCGTCGTTAAGGCCGACGTTGCCGGCTCGGGCGAGGCGGTTGCCCACGAGCTGGCCGGAATTTCGCAGCCTCTTGGTATCGAGACGCGCCTGCTTGCGAGTGCCGTAGGCGCGATTACCGAAAACGATGTGCGGCTCGCCGGCTCGGGCGAGCATCCGGGCATTGTCATCGGGTTTAACGTCAAGGCGGATGCGGGAGCCATGGCGCTCGCGGAGCGTCTCGGCGTCGCGGTCGCGACCTTTGCAATAATCTATGAACTTTCCGACTGGCTCGCCGAGGAATTAGAGCGGCGCCGGCCGCGTCAGCGCCTCGAAGAAAAAGCCGGCGTCGCGCGGATTCTCAAGATTTTTAGCGCCGACAAAAAATCCGCAGTACTTGGAGGGCGCGTCGAAAGCGGCCGGCTCTTTCCGGGCGCTGAGGTGCGCATCATGCGGCGCGATCTTACGCTCGGCGAGGGCATCATCGAGAGTTTGCAGTCGCAACGGAAATCCGTGCGCAGCGTCGAGGCCGGCCAGGAATTCGGCGCGATGGTTAGAACCGATGCGACGGCCGCGCCCGGCGATTACCTCGAGGCGGTGGAGGTCGTGTATAAGTAAACCAATGATACGAATTGCCTAATTCGAATGAAACGAACGTAAAATTAAGAAGGTTGCATCATCGTATCGTTTGCATCATTCGATTTGCATAATCTATGGATAACCGCAACGAACGGGCAGCGGAAATGGTCGGCCACGCAGCGGCGGAATTTCTCTCGCGCGAAGCCGGGCCGCAGTCGCTCATTACCGTAACGCACGCATCGCTTTCATCTGATTTTGCGTACGCAACCGTATTTATCACCGTTCTGCCCGAAGAGAAGGAAATGGCAGCGCTCGATCTAGCGCACCGGCACGTCGGGGACTTTAAGGAATTTTTGAGCACGCGCGTGAAGCTTCCCAAAACGCCGCACGTAGATTTTCAGATAGACCGCGGCCAGAAAAATTTCGAGCGGCTGCAAAATATTAATAACTAATGCCGGGGGTGGAAATCGGTCACAACGCTCGCTTCGCTCAGGTGCCCTATCTCAGTCTTGAACATGGAGGTGAGACCCCACAAGAGTTTTAGAGGCGACTTTAATTACAGCAGATCAAGGCGACTCGGTCACGGTAAAAGCGAGCAGTAAATTATGTGTATAATTCGGAATATGGAATGGAGACCGCTTGGGTATCGGGACAAACTTGCGCGGGATTTACGACGTGTTCCAGATAAAGAGCGGCGTGAGGATATGCTTCAGAACGCCAAGCTTTCTGAGCGGTATATAGGATCGCATTCTCGCCATAGCTTGGATCGCCTCGAACATCGTCGAGAGAAAGACCTCCAGCACGCGATTGAGAGTGTTCGTTCACTTGCAGAAATGAAGGCGACGATCGAACGCATCCCGCTATTCATCCGAAATCCAGTACACGGCATCGATCACTCAGAGCACCTTGCGAAACGCATTGAAATGGCAGATCGTTTTTCGACTCCATATTTGTTGCCTGAAAAAGGCGGGCTCCGAGGCAAAGCCCAGACCCTTTTGCGAAGTGAGGGCAGGAGAACTAACAGAACCGTAGATACAACATCCTACCGACAATATTTGAAAGAGTGGACCGCCGGTTACGCTTTGTCGGAAGAAGAGCTTGTAATTGCGGCAGGGAAAATTCCTCCCGATACGTTTGGATCGATTGACGGACCGCTTGAAAATGCGGTCATATTACTCAATAGTATTCCAGGAGTACAAACTCGATTTTCGTGTGCGGGACATATGGATTATGCCGAAGAAGGCATTGATGACTCTTCTGTTCGTGATGCATATTTTGTTTTTTCAACCAGAGATGAGAAGCTTGTAGAAAAATTTAAATCACTGCCATACCCTCTTGAGCCGGGCAATAATAGCGATTATGTTATTCGCTTTAGTAAGAGTCCCCCTCCCGAAGAGTGGTTGCACGAGCATGGGAAACGTACTCGCGAGCAAATATTTGAGGACTGCAAAAAAGAAATTGCAGCAATTCTCGGCCATGAAATCTTATCGTATGACCAGCGTCAGTTTTGGGATAATATTTTTGAACTCCAGCGCAAGTACATAGCCATTCATCCTGAGGCCGCTAATATTCCGTATGCAACAAATAGCAAACTGCTCGAGCCGATTGCGCGACTCCTTCCGGAGGAAGCCGAGGCTCGAGAGTATCGCGATTGGTACACTTCGCCTGAAGCGGAACAACAAAGGATAAATTTTCTTAATCAGCTTACAGCAGCTATTGACGAATATCGAGACGAGAGAAAAAAATAGCACGGGAGTGGTCACCCTTTTATAAAGGGTTGGTGCGATTAATTGGACTTCTGCGCAACAGCGCCTCGGTCGGTCTCACTAGCAGGTGCCGGGGGTGGGAATCGAACCCACACGAACTCTCGTTCCGGGGATTTTAAGTCCCCTATGTCTACCGTTTCATCACCCCGGCTTGCAAAATGTATCGGAGGTCACGGAGCCACTTCCGTCGATCTTGCGGTGTTCCCGATTCCGCAGCCCGCAGCAACACTGTATCTCAAATTATCCCTAAAACAAAAACAATAATTGCGCATAAATAGTCGTGCTCATCAGCAATCAAACCTCCTCGACTTATAACTTTTTGGCAACCCGTGGGCAACGCCTACGGTATTATCAGAAAGAACGGTACGGGGGAAGCGATGAAGGTTGATAAAACTACCGCCCCAAACGGTAGTTTTATGCGTTCATCCGCTCGAGAGCACGCTTTATTGTTTGCGCGACGAGATCTTCTCTGGCCTCCGCCAATACCGGCAAGGCCACCAACACCGACGCATTGCTGGTCGGCAGCAATTCCACTTTCCCGCCATTGAAATTGGTGAGACTGGTCAAAAATTCATCGAGCCAAGAGGGAGTCGCCGTCAAAACTCCCTCAAAATCAAGTTGTATCTGCTCATCGGGATTCAGCTGCGGCCGGATCGCATTAAAGGCCTCGAGTCCCGCTGGTCGGGACACTAGTACTGTGCCAAATTTTTTTAATTGAATCGTTTGCATACTCAGTGGATGACTTTAGAACACTATAACAGCATACGTTCCCGATATATTTTCATCAGCCATGGTAATGTGCATGTTCCCTGGTTCGCGCGGAATAGTTACCATGCCGAGCCCCGACCGTAGGATCAATCCTATATTCTGAGTTTCTGCTACTCTTCGTACTACTTTAAGACCATTGCCTCGCTTTTCTGGATTCCTTCCGGAAACGATCTCAGTAAACGCCACTTTTAGTGCTTCCGTGTCGCTTTGTAGATTGGGTCGAACCTGGCGGAGAGTGGCTTTGACTCCTCGGCCGCGATCAGCAAGAACTATGATTCGCTTTGATAAATCATATGCATAAAATATGCCCGGGACGTCAGGCCAATTGCCAACGTTGTGTGCAAATGAATTATCTCCGATCTCGCCTGCAACGAGTGTGAGTAGAGAGGCCAGATCTTCCGTCACCCCGCTTGTTCTTTGAAGCTCAATTCCCATCCGAGTCACGCGACTTGTAAATCGATCCGGCCGCTCGCAGTAGTATTCACTCGGTAGCTCTGGAGGAACGGCACTTTTTGCCCAAGCCCACCCGAGCTTTTCCAAATCAAGAGCAAAGTGTTTGAGACCGGCAAGCAAATATAATCGCTGTCCTCCTGGACTTCGTTGTGGTTTCAGCTTCCCCGCTTTTTCCCAATCTCGTAGCGTATCGATTGATACCCCAAGAATTTTGGCAGCCTCTCCTATACGTACGCGCCCGTTATTATTCATAGATCGTAGTATATTAGAAAAACCTAGGAAAATCAACTAAAACTCCTATGTTTTTAACCAAAACCTAGGCAAATTGCTTAAATCTCCTAGGTTTAATGGATAAATCTAGGAGTACCGGAAGTGATAGAGCTAAAGAAAAAACCACCAGCCTTACGGGAGGTGGTTATAAATTTGTTCCAGAATGCGCCACGTCCAGGCGTCGGAGCTATTAACTTGAGTTAAAAGTCTTCCAGGGCCTCATCAATTGATCTGATCGGCCGCGTATGACGCCCCCTTGGAGATGGATCTACAGTGGTTGCTGGGGCATCTGGTGTTATGGGCCTCCAACGCATTCGTGCTTTTCCGTCTGGGCACATAAAAACACTTCTGTAGGGCTTGCTGGATTGATGTGGATGTTGTTCCTGCTGTGCTGGTTCTGCCGCCCTAGATATAGGCGTTTTCTGCTGTGTAGGTTTCTTCGCCATTTTTACCCCCCTTCTCGATTTTCCCTTTAATGCTGGAGCGCGGTACTCGAGGTCCAGGCGGTATACCTTTCCGATCACCATGTTTTTGGTGAAGGGATTGGCAGACCCTTCGGTGAGCTGTTTTGCTATTTGCATTGCCGTAATCCCGTCTGCCCAGAGGCCTCGGAGTTTCTCCACTCGCTCTGCGGTCCATGGGGAGCGTGCGATCACGTGACCCATTTTGTGTCTCTCGCTCCTTAGTGTTTCGTATAAGCGGATCAGCCGGGGCCTGCCCCGTACGCCGCTTGCAATTTTTCGTTGTGTTTGGCAGTGCAGGGAACGCACCGACTTCTAGAATTGAGGATACTATACCAGTCGCAATGTGCAACGGCGACGGCAGAAGAAGGTATGGGCTGAAAGTGCGGACCTCTTGTTCTAGCGGCGGTGTCGCAGTTTGTAATACACAAAATATCCTAAACCAATAAGGACGCAGAATATAACCCCATACTGCAGCCTGTTGAAAATAGGCCCGATATTGATCCATTGAGTGCCTAAGTAATAACCGGCTACAGAGAGAGACGCACACCATAAGAAGGAGCCGGCGAAGGTGTAGGCAACGAATGGTTTAAGCGGCATTCTGAATGCGCCAGCCGCAAGCGATATGTAGGTACGCACAGCAGGCAAGAGTCGTGAGAAAAACACGGCGCGGTTGCCGTAATGGGTGAACCAGCGGGCGGCAGTGTGGTAATCCTTTTCTCGCACGAGGAGAAATTTTCCGTAGCTGCGAATCCACTTCAGCAGCACCGTCTCTTCGAGAAAGAAACCAATATAGTATCCGATAAGGGAACCGGCTACATTACCTATGGTTCCCGCAAGCACGACGAACCACAATTGCAGAATCCCGCGGCTTGCCAAGACGCCGCCAAATGGCATGGTTATCTCAGACGGAATGGGAATGAGCGCGCTCTCGAGTGTCATCAAGACGAAAATACCAACATAGCCGAATGACTGTACTAGGCCCGTGAGAGTTGCCAAGAGAGAGAATGACATATTGTGTTTACGTTATTCTACGCGACCGAGGTATTAATATGGCGCGTAACCCATTATAGTTTAGCTTGGTTGACATGAGTTATCCCTTCGTCTAGCGTTGTGGTGGATTGTGAGGAGAAAAGGTATGGATTTACCCGGCCACCTAGATACGCCTCCACGGAGCCGACTACACGTAACCTTTCCTGACGGTGCGGTTGCCGTCGGTTTCCATGGGCCATCGGGGGGAGGTCCGAGAGAACTCTTTAGTGCTGAGGAATGGAGCGACATTGTACAGGACTTCAAGGCGGGGCGGTACGATCTACCTGTCAGTAATATAAAAGGTTTGCCGATCAAATAAATCGCTGTAAACGCTAACCCGCTGCAAGAAGGCGTCTTCGAGGCGTCTTCTTTTTCATATTCCCAAAAAAGAGCAGTTCCAAAATAGCTTTATTTATCAAGGCGGATTGTAAGTAAGCGCCCCCAAACGCTCCCTGTATATTTGCCAGATTCTTGCACAGCTATACGGCTAGTTGACAATCATCAATGATAGGTATAGTTTGCTCGTGCGCCTGCTAGGCGTTTTTTTATATGAAAATGAATGGGCTAAAGCCAGTAGAGGTAATTCGTAAGTATCGACATGCTTTTAACGCAGGTGAATTTATCGCATTTGCTTTGGTCGGTATCTTGAATACGGTTGTTGATCTAGCGGTACTTAACCTCCTACTTTTCTTGTTTGGCACTGGTTCTCACGACAACCTTTATGCCCCCTTTAAAGCCATCGCCTTTCTTGCCGCTGTTGCCAATAGCTACGTATTGAATAAATGGTTGGTATTCCGCAAAGGAGGAAAGCCGAAAGCTAAAGAGCCCGTTCTCTTTCTTGTAGTGAGCATCATAGGGTTTTTCCTCAATACCATCATATCCACGCTTGTGTTCAATTTGCTCGTGCCGCTCAACGCCACAAGCATCACGTTGGCGGCGACTGTGGGTGCGCTTGTCGGATCGGCTGCGGTATTCCTTTGGAACTACGCGGGGTATAAGTTCGTGGTCTTTGAGCGCCGCCATGGATGAGAAAACGCTTTCCATTGTTATACCCGCCTACAATGAATCGAAACGGATTCGGCGCACGCTCGATGAGCTCGAGGAGTATTTGAAGGATCGCCCTCACTGCGAAGTGATTGTGGTCGATGACGGTTCGACAGACAACACGGCGGATATAGCCTCAGAGTACCGGGAGCGCATACAGAATCTAATTGTATTAAGAAATAAAAGAAATCGAGGCAAGGGATATTCGGTAAAGCGAGGCATGCTAAGGGCGAGGGGGGGGTACCGGCTGTTTATGGACGCGGATCACTCCGTTAATATCTCTAACTTTGAGCCATTCTCCAAATGGATCGACCGCGGATTTGATATCGTCATTGGCTCGATATCCCTACACGGGGCGCGAGCCGAGGAGCGCAACGGACTTCATCGCAGAGTATTGAGCGCTGTGTCGCATCGGCTCATAGAGCGCGTGGCGGTCCCCGGCATATACGACACGCAACGGGGGTTTAAGTTGTTCACTGCCGAAGCGGCCGAGGCTGTTTTCAAGAAACTCCGCATAGAGCGGTTCGGCTTTGACATTGAGATGCTCGTCATAGCGCGTAAGCAAGGATTTGCCATAAAGGAGGTAGCGGTTGAGTGGGACAATTCGGCTGGATCTACGGTGCGTTTGCGCTCATATATCCAAACCGCGCGCGAACTGCTGCGCATTATGCAAAATCGGCTGCTCGGCCGGTATACGCCGCGCACTATCGCGCAGGCGCTCGGCGTCCGCCATGCGTATAGCGCCCGCAAACTCGTCAACGGGCTTGAAATGATCGTGCTTTGTGCGGCGTTTGTGATGCTCATATTCGTATTTACCTATAGTCTGCATCTAGGGCTTGTGGTACTTGTCTACATTTTATGTGCTCTCTATCTCATCGACCTTCTATTTAACCTGTCCATCATTTTTCGGAGCACCACAAGAGCGACCGAGATCCATGTCTCTGAGGAAGAAATGCAGTCAAGGGTGGAATGGCCTAGGTACAGCATATTGTGTCCTCTGTATAAAGAGGCGGTTGTGCTGCCGCAATTTGTCGGCGCCATGAATGCCTTGGATTACCCGAAAGACAGGCTCGAAGTCCTTTTGATCCTCGAAGAGGATGATAAAGAGACCATTCGGATGGCTGAGAGCATGCATTTGCCGAATCATTTCAAAATATTAATAGTGCCGCACTCAAATCCGAAGACGAAACCAAAAGCGTGTAACTATGCACTCGATTATGTTACCGGAGAGTACGCCGTTATTTATGATGCCGAAGACATACCCGAAACAACCCAGCTGAAAAAAGCGATACTGGCGTTTGAGATTTGTGAAGACGAAAAGGTGTGCTTACAGGCAAAGCTCAACTTCTACAATCCGCAACAGAATCTCCTGACGCGCTTATTTACGCTTGAATATTCGCTATGGTTTGAAGTTATACTCACCGGCCTGCAATCCTTCAGCGGCCCCATTCAGCTTGGTGGCACGTCGAATCACTTCAAGGTTGGAGCGTTGAAGGGATTGCGGGGGTGGGACCCGTTCAACGTTACCGAAGATGCCGACCTCGGTATGCGGATTTTCAAGGACGGGTACGAGACGGCAATCATCGATTCGGTGACGCTCGAGGAGGCAAACAGTCGGTTTAAAAACTGGTTCCGCCAACGCTCGCGTTGGATAAAGGGCTATATGCAGACGTATCTGGTGCACATGCAAAATCCTTTTGCATTCGATCTTTCGGACCTTATCTATTTTCAATTTGTCATAGGCGGCAAGGTTTTGACGGTCCTCATAAACCCTATTATGTGGGCGATGACTATTTTGTACTTCGCCGCCAGAACGACCGTTGGCGGGTTTATTGATTCTCTTTATGTCGGCCCTGCGCTCTACGCTGGCGTCTTTACACTCATAGCAGGCAATTTCATATACAGCTATATGTACATGATAGGAGTTGGAGAGCGTAAGCAGTGGGAATTGGTGCCGTACATCATCCTTACTCCAATCTACTGGCTCATGATGAGTGCCGCAGCGTACTACGCGCTCTGGGAGCTTATTGTGCGGCCGTCTCATTGGCATAAGACGACGCACGGCCTGCATTTGGCGGCTCAACACCAAGAATCATCCGTATGAGTGCAATCCCTATAACTCGAGTGGAGCGCATAGTGAAACCGCTGCTCTTGGTAGCGTTGATCCTTTTGAGTATAGGCACGTGGTACTTCTCGTACCTATCCGGTCTTGTGAGCGCCTACAACGACTCCATGTCGCACGTCGATATTGCGCGGTCGATTATCGACGGCAGACAGCCGGGATTCGCTCAACTCGGTAGCGTATGGCTGCCACTCAATCACGTGCTTATGTTGCTTCTCGTATGGGACAACTGGGCCTGGCACTCGGGCTTTGCGGGTAGCTTCTTTTCGATGGTTGCATATGTCATTTCTGCAATTGCAATTTTTGAAATAATTCGCGAGCTTACCAAAGACTTCTGGGCATCTGTCATTGGTGCGAGCGCGTTCGCACTTAATCCGAACATGCTATATCTCCAGACGACGCCGCTCACGGAGCCACTTTATCTTGTTCTATTTATTTGCTCCGTACTGTTTTTTATAAAGTTCATTAAGACGGATGATCTGCGGTATCTGGTTCTTCTCGGTGCGATGGGATTCTTTCAAGTTTTGGCGCGATATGATGGTTGGTTTGTAACGTTTGCGTAAGGTGTTACGCTTTTTGGGTACGAATTTTTTTGGTGTAAGGCAAGGTTCAAAGAAGCATTTGCAAAATTTTTAATATTTTCTGTGCCCGTAGTCTTTGCAGCCTGCTTATGGCTAGCATGGAATGCGCTTATATTCGGCAGTCCGCTGCACTTCGCACTCGGTCCGTATTCGGCTCATGCGCAGCAGGGCATTATAGAGCAACAATCCGGTCTCATTACAAAAGGGAATATGGTCGAATCGGCATTAGCATATTTCTACGCAGTGGCGGATAATCTTGGAATTTACCTGATACTTGCCTCTGTGTGGGGTGCGCTGGTATATATTTTTTCCACGCGTTCCCGCATTGGGAATTCAATCGCGATTTTTCTAATTTTGGTCGCGCCAATCGTATTTAATATCCTGGCTCTCTACTCAGGATTTTCAATTCTGAACGTTCCGCAGTTGCATTGGAACCCGTCGGGTAGACCATCCGGACAGTGGTTCAATGTGCGCTATGGCATCCTTGGGCTGCCATTCGTATCAGTGGGTGTCGGTTTGCTTGCTCAGCAAGTTAGAAAGTGGGGAAGTTCCTTTGCGCTGTTTAGCATTAGCGTTTTGGTAATCATAACATCGTTCTCGATTTATCGATCAGGATTAATAACCATAAAAGATGGGACCAAAGGAGACAGCGCCTTTGTGTACACTGATATAGCAAATGTTTTGCATGCTGATGCAAAACCCGGCGACGCTGTTCTCATGTCAATGACATTCTATAATCCTGTTGAGTTTAAAAGTGGGTTACCGTTGAAATCTTTTATTACTGAAGGCGTGAGCGGCGAGTGGGAAAAGGCGCTTAAAAATCCGAATCTCTACGCTCAATGGGTTGTAGCCTCACAGGGAGATAAAGATGAGCCAATTTACGCTTCTGAGCTCGAAAATGATCCGCAGGCGTTTCTGACCTATTACTCACCTGCGTATTGTGACATAAATACGTGCGTCTACCGACTGAAATCTACGGATCAAATATTCGTAGCGGACAGCGGCACCGGACTGGTTGTCGGAGATCAGCCCTATACGCTAAAAGGGGTCACTATTAATGATCTTGCCTACGAATCTACCTCTACCATAGATAAGATTTTCCTGAAGCTACATACAGAAGGTATTAACACTGTTCGATTCAATATGTCGCGGGATGGCGATTCCTATGGTTTTCAGACCGCAGCGGGGATCTTGAATACGCATCGTCTGGAGAATGCCGATTATCTGATTGCGGACGCTCAAAAATACAACATTCGTGTAATACCGGTACTGCTAGACGGAGAACTTTCAAGTAATGATATAAGCCAATATCTGGAATGGGTTGGAGTCAATCCCACCTATCGTAACGAGTTTTACACTTATCCTGTAACCGTCAAACTGTACGAAAACTATATCAATCACATCTTGTCTCGAGACAATACAATAACCGGTATGCGCTATAGTGACGACCCGACTATCTTATCCTGGGAAATAATAAGTGATCCACCGTCTACGGGTGTTAATCAGGCAGCGTATAAAAGTTGGGTTATGACCATCAGCTCATATATAAAGTCTCAGGATTCCACCCACCTGATTAACATAGGGATAGGTAGCACACCGGTTGGTGCGGCGAATGGTTCACTGGAGGTAACCGAGGTGTGTCCATCCTCGGTAACGTTTTGTCTGCGTTACTGAAAAATAGTTTTTGTGTAGGCCGATGTGTTCCGGAAATCGGAAGTATTAAATCCTTCGTAGCTTACTCTTCTGTTTATGTTCTCGATTGAGTCGTGCTCCCACAAGTAGTAGAGATTGACGAAGTGAACGTCTCTGCAGGTCTTTGTCTCAAGTGAGAGAGACATCCTTTCGCGTAAGAGCTGCTATTCCATCTCCTTGCCGGCGTTCGAAGCCCTCGATCGACCAGCCTCCACGGTGATCGTAATAGTCGACGGATAGACCTGCTAAATTTGCGGCACAGATGCATACCTTAATGCCCAGAGAATATGAATACCAGCTGAGAGTGGGTATCTAAAATGGTGCACTTTGTGCCGTAACCAAACATAACCTGCTTCTACCACTTGTTGGGTCACCCGTGGGCAACGAGTGGTTAGAGGCACACGAAATACCTTTACACAGCAATGCCAAATCGTGAGGCCACGGAGGGATTCGCACCCTCGCATAGCGGTTTTGCAGACCGCCGCGTTGCTTCTTCGCCACGTGGCCTTGCCGCTACTCTAGCGCACAACCGTTCGTTACAAAAGCGCCAAAAGTTTGATGCTATTATTGAGCCATGTGCAAACGGCTCACGCTTGTTGGTACTCTGTCGTTGGCCGTTGCAATTGCCCTATGCCATTGGCTTATGTTTGGCGCGCCCGCGGCACAGGCGCAGTCCGCGTCCGGTACGCGCGTGGAGGTGCCGATTTATCAAACCGCGCTGCCTGATGGCACTATTCGCTATTACGTTTCAATTCGCGTCGGCGGCTCGAAAACGCTCAACGCCATGATCGATACCGGTTCGGCGGGTTTGCGTATTTTGCCGAATATCATCGACCCTTCCAATTATTCGATTGTCGGCACGGCGAAGGCCGAACAATACGGCAGCGGTGTTCAGCTTCTCGGTAATATCGCGAGCGCCGTCGTGCATGTCGGCGATGCTGTGACGAGTGCCCCGATCCCGATAGAAATCATCACTACGGTACAGTGCACCGCCAAAAAGTCCAATTGCGCCGCGAGCGGATCGGGAACGTACCGCCTCGGCGCGAACGGATATGCCGGAGAAGGATTTCTCGCCATCATGGGCATCGGCCTGCGCACTGCCGATATTGATAATCCGCTCGAGGACTTCGGGTCGGGACGCTGGACAGTGGAGCTGCCCGCGCCCGGATCCTCCGCGCCCGGCAAACTTATCATCAATCCCGACGCGAACGACACGGCCGGATACGTCAAATATGCGCTCTCGCGTGATAGCAATGCAGAGGGATGGGAGGACGACGGACTCTCCGGTTGCGTCGTAAACAACGCAACCGCACAATCATTTTGTGACGGCATACTCATGGACTCCGGGGCAGGCGGCGTCCATATCATGCCCTCCGGCTCAACGGCGCAAACAGCGTGGTCTTCGGGGACCTCTGCAAGCCTCGTGTTTGAAAACAAGCAAGGACAATGGGCGCGCGAAAACTTTGCGGTTGGCGGCGCACCGGATTTTGACGTTGACCTGAGTTCGCTAGGCGGTGGTGTGCAGGGCATTAACGTTGGCCCGCTTCCGCTTTATGGCTTTTCCGTGCTTTATGACAGCGCCGACGGCATTATGGGGCTCAAACCGATCACGCCGCCTTCGGGCATTACTTCGGCTACGTCGCTCTCCGACCCCGGCAATTCAACTCCGACCTCCGACGGCTCGAATATAAGCACAGGCTCCAACATCCCTGTGACTTCTTCGTCCGCTACCTCGCCATCGTCGTTACAGACTAATTCTGGTTCTGACGACTCCGCTGTGAATCTCGGTACTTCATCTACCGTTCCGACTACTCCCATTACTTCGACAACACTGCCTTCTACCTCAGGTACAGCCGGCGGCTTGGTTCCGTGCTCCGGTCCTGCGCAATCCGGCGGCTGCAATCTGTGCGAAGGCGTGGCCCTGGTTCAGAACATCATCGACTTTGCCGTATTCTTCGCCTTTCTTGTTGCACTTGTCATGTTTGCCTGGGCCGGAGGATTATTCATGACCTCGGCGGCGAATCCGTCTGGCATCTCCAAAGCCAGGAAAATTTTTCTGGACGCGGCCATTGGGTTCGTTTTTGTGCTCTTCGGCTTCCTCATCATCGATACCATCATCCATACGGTCATAATCAATCAAAACTCCAGCTACTTCGGCTCGAATAACTGGACGACCGTAAGCTGTACCCAGCAATCTCTGCTCGGCAAAACGGTTGCCAACTGGCTCGGCACCGGCGGTTTCTCGCCGGGAACGCCGGGAACGTCAAGTGGTTCTTGCTCGAGCGGTACGTTTTTAGACGGTTCGTGCCTGCAAAGCAACGGTACCTATACGCAGGTGAGCGGATATTCCTGTTATACCGATACTACCTACGATCCTTCGACCGGTAATTGTATCGGCGACGATACCGGCATCTCGACCGGCCCCCCGAGCGTTGGAGGGACGGCGAACGTGAGCAATCCAGAACTCGCCTCACAGCTTACCACGGCGTGTTCGCAGTATAGCGTCAATTGTTCCATAGTAAGCGGCATCGCACAGGTCGAATCAAGCGGCGGACTAAATTGTCCCGAGAGTTCGGCTGGCGCCGCTGGCTGCATGCAAGTGCTCGCTGATACTGCCTGTGGCGTTGATTCGTCGATCTCTTCGAATTGCAGCGCCTGCATCGCAAGTAAAAATAGTACAAGTGCGGCATGTGTTCCTATTGTCCAAACGCTCACAAACAATACGCAACTTGCCACTAATGTCGGCGTACAATATATTTCGCAGTTGCAGAGCATGTCCTCGTTACAATCGCTTGAACAGAAGTATGGCGTATGCCAGATTACTGCCGCTGCCTATTTTCAAGGTCCGGGCAACGTCCTCAAGGCGAACGGCATACCTTCCAACGCCCAGTCGTATGTATCCAAAGCATGTGGTTAGAGTAGAGCACAGCGTATGAATTCCAATATCAAAATTATAGGAATAGGAATTTTTCTCCTCGTTTTGTTTCTCGCCGTTGTGGGTTTCTTTGTCTGGCATTCGGTGCCGACGAGCCAGCCAGGGGAACAAAGTACAAATAATACGTTTCCCGGTTCTACCTCCGTAAGCGTTACGTCCGGCACTTCGACCGAGCCGTCATCTGTAGTATCCTCAGCGACATCCGCGCCTGATTTGGTCGCGGCATACCAAGCCATCTTCACTAAGCTAGACGCGAAAGAACTTACGTTTACGGCAGTCGATGCATCGAGTACGGACAGCGATATCTATGCCTTCTATTCAAGTGATGCCTCTATCTCTAAACAGTTCGCTCCCGCGGGCGCAGATCTTTCGATAGAAGTCGCAATGGCCGACCTTAACTATAGTGGCATGCCGGAGGCTGTTGTGTACGAAGATTTGCCTGGCTTTTGCGGCGTTGCCGGATGCCCACTTAACATATACCAAAAAGAGAATGGCAAATGGATCAGGTTGTTTGGTACGCTTGCCGCCACCGATGAGATAGCAGTTTCGATGGCGCTTACCAATCAATATGCTGATATATTTGTGCCGCAGCAGGGTGCGGTTGGCTCTGAAACCGAAATTGAGAGGTATGTCTGGAAATCTGGTAGCTATCAGCAGGCCGGTATAGTTGCCGTGTGGAACAATAATGCGTTTGAGACTGTGTCCCAATAGGTAGATATTGCGTCCGCCGGCATTTTGAGGTATATTCCTGCGCATGTCCCAGGAGCGACTCATCAAACTCGCGTGCAGCAAATGCGGCCGCGTCAACTATTGGAGTGACAAGAACAAGAAGCTGGTCGAGCGCAAGATCGAGCTCAAAAAATACTGCAAATGGTGCCAGGCCTCGATCGCGCACAAAGAAACGCGCAAATAGCCGATAGCCAGAGCCCCGGCATTTTGCTTCGCCTGATTTTTGGTTTACTCTAGCGGTAAGCGGCTCGCATTCGCCGCTCGTCGGGCCTATAGTTTAATGGTAAAACAGCGGTCTCCAAAACCGCCGTTCTCCGTTCGACTCGGAGTGGGCCCGCAGGTGTTTTATACTGATATAAGTTCTGAGTCATTATTCGTCAATAGAATAAGCATATGTATTATGGATTTGGCTTTTGGCCGTTTAGTTTCGCATTCCATATTTTGTGGCTCATTCTTTTTATCATCGTCATCATCTGGCTCGTGCGTTTTGCATTCGGTTTCGGCGGCCCGCGAGGGAAGTGGCGCATAATGTCTGGCAATGCGCTCGATGTGCTCAATGAGCGTTACGCTAAGGGAGAAATAAATAAAGAGGAATACGAGCAGAAGAAGAAAGACCTGCTCTCGTAAATTTCGGCTATCCTGGCTTCAGGAGCTTGAATCCGCCGAAGTCGAAACCCGAACCCTCGGCTGAAGCACTATCGTTTGTCGACGCTCCGGCGCCAGGATCTATCGACGCACTCGTTACGCTCCCCGACAGCATCTGCGCGTCCGATATTCAGATTGATCTGGGCGGCGTGGGTTCCGTCATGCGGCTGCGTATTGACGTATCGTTTCGCGACCTATGTGCCATCGACGGCGCCCTGCATGAGGAACGCATCGCGCGCATAAAGGTACTTGCCGGCTTGTGCACTGATAAACATATGGCGCCGCAAAATGGCCGAGCTCGCCGCAGCCGTCTCCCTCACGCGTTCAAAAGTACATTCTTTCGGTTGAAAACCAAAAGTTCTGGAAATCGCGTATACTACATCGATGCTGAAAAAAATAATCGCGGGAGCCGCCGTGGTTGTCGCGGCCTTTCTCTATATCATATTGGGCAACCGGCAACCTTCTTCAGACGCAGCCGGAACGACCGCCGTGTCGGATGCGGCCGCGTCGTCTTCCATCACCTCGTCGCCGTCCGCGGGCGGTGTTAATCCGTCGACCGCGGGCAGTGGTGTCTCGGGTGCCGCGACGCTCAAGGACGGCACGTATGAGGGGCCGGTCGCCGACGCGGTGTATGGCAATCTCCAGGTCGCTGCGGTCATATCTAACGGCAAACTCACCGCAGTAAATATCCTTGAGAAGCCGGACGCGCCCGGACACACGACCGAGGTAAGCGAGAGTGCGATTCCCGAGCTCGTGCAAGAGGCCATAACCGCGCAGAGCGCCAAGGTCGATGTTGTTTCCGGCGCCACGCAAGACAGCGAGGCGTTCCAGCAATCCCTGGGTGCCGCGCTTGAAAGTGCGCAAGGATAATTCTTACAGAGGACGGCCCTCTGTAAAAGTTATGAAAGAGAGCCGACTCATCATGGGCATGCCGGTGTCGGTCGAGATTGTCGACGTTGAGCGGGTGCCGACTGCTGCGCCAATTTTTGCGCGTACGTTTGAGTATTTGGAGAGCGTTGACGCGCGCTTCAGTACCCATAAAGGAGACAGCGAGATCTCGCACATTAACCGTGGCGAGATTGCCGAGAACGCGTATAGCGAGGAGATGCACGAAATTTTTTCGCTTGCCGAACACACAAAAAAAGAGACAGAGGGATTTTTTGACATCCGTCGACCGGACGGCGCGCTCGATCCTTCGGGCATCGTCAAGGGT